>JADLCA010000562.1 GCA_020847495.1 Candidatus Hydrogenedentota bacterium
AACTCGATTCAATTGTCGACCAAATCAACAACCGACCAAGGAAATGCCTCGGATACCGAACCCCCAATGAAGTCTTCCAGCAAGTACGTCTCCAACGCCTACTTGCACTTGGCTCTTGAATCCAGGCCTCGGCCCACCCTCGTGCCTCTGGTTGCGAACCAGCCGGGCTGTGCGCTATACTCGTGGGTCGGCAATCGCTCTAAGTTCGCATTTTACAGCAGGATACTACATGTCGCGAAGCATGACCGGATTCGGGAAAGCCACGGGCGAGTTTGATGGACAGACTCTCACCGTGGAGTTAAGTTCCGTCAATGGGCGGTACTTGGATTGCAGCTTGCGCATCCCTCCCGCATGGTCCGCGCTGGAGCCGGTCGTCAAACAGACGGTGCGGAACTTCATCGCGCGCGGCAAAGTGAATGTGACTATCAACCGGCGGAGAGGCAACTCGTCCGTCCGCTCGGTCCATTTCGATCCCGCGGTGGCTCAACAGTATCTGGACGCCTCGAAAGCGCTCGGCTCGATGCTGGGGTCCTTCGAGACGTTGTCTCTCAATGTGCTTGCCCAGCTTGAAGGCGTCATGTATCAGGAAGAGGCCGAGGAAGACATCGAGGCCATCCAGCCGGTGCTCGTAGGTGTCCTCGAAGAGGCCTTGCGCAAGCTGGACGCCATGCGGGCCGTTGAGGGAAAGGCGCTCTTGGAAGATATCCGGTCGCGTATCGGCCTCATGCGGAAGGGTCTGAATGCTGTCGAGGAACGGCTTCCCGAGTTGAATGCCATCTACGAAGCGCGTCTTCGCACGCGCATAGAGGAGCTTAAGGCCTCCGCCGGACTCACGGAAGAGCGCATCGCGATCGAGGTCGCGCTCATGGCTGAAAAGAGCGATGTCACCGAAGAGGTGGTGCGGTTCAAGACGCACCTGGACCACATGGAAGAGATTCTGGGGTCCAAGGAACCAGCGGGCCGCCGGCTCGATTTCCTTACGCAGGAGATTCAGCGCGAGGCGAATACTCTGGGCGTGAAGACCCGGGACGCCAACGTGGCGAAAGAAGTGCTGGAGCTGAAGTCGGAGTTGGAGAAGATCCGCGAGCAGATTCAGAACATCGAGTGATGCGCGTGGGCTCAGCGGAAGATAGAAACCAGGTTCCAGGACGGCGCGGTATCGTGTTCGTCGTGTCCGCGCCGTCGGGCGCGGGCAAACGCACCGTGCTCGAACGCGTCTTCGCGCAGGATACTCGGCTCGATCTTTCGATTTCCGCGACGACCCGGCCGCCCCGCACGGGCGAAGTCCACGGCAAGGACTATTACTTTCTCGACCGTGAGATGTTCGAGCGCCGCGTGGAGGCGGGTGACTTCGTCGAGTGGGCGGAGGTGCACGGCAACCTGTACGGCACGTTGCGCGACGAACTGGACCGGCTGGTCGCATCGGGTAAGGACACGGTGCTGGAACTCGATGTGCAGGGCATGCGCAACGTGAAGCGCATCGGCCTTGACGCGGCAACCATCTTTATCATGGCGCCGTCCATGGCGGAGCTGGAGCGGCGCTTGCGCGCGAGAGCGACGGACAGCGCCGAGGTGATAGACCTGCGCTTGGCGAATGCGCGCGAGGAGATCGCCGCTCGCGCCGAGTTTGATTATGTGATCGTGAATGACCGCGTGGAGGAAGCAGCGGCCGATTTGGCCGCGATTCTCCGGGCGGAACGCTGCCGGGCAAGCCGGCAACAGATAGAAAACGAATGGGACTGATACCGTCTTTCGCGCAGGCTTTGCGCACCGAGATTCTTATCTCGGCAGCGAAACGCGGTGTCTGTCCCCCACCCGCATGGAGGACAGATGAGCACGATTTCCGTTGAACAGTTTGATGACAAAATTGACAGTCTGTACCGGCTGGTGATCCTCGCGGCGCGGCGCGCCTCGCAGATCTCCAAGCCCGATTCCCGCCCACTCGTTCCTGTGCGGTCGAAGAAGCCCACGATTGTGGCCCTCGAAGAGGTCCTGCAAGGAAAAGTGAAGGCGCGGATCGGCGGCTCGGATGAAGAAGAATTTTTCGAATAGAGAGATCGTTCTAGGGGTTACGGGGTCCATCGCCGCATACAAAGCGTGCGAACTGGCCTCGCGCTTGGTTGAGCTAGGCGCCAAGGTGACCCCTGCCCTTACGAAGTCCGCCGCCGAGCTGGTAGGGGCAGCCTCATTTGAAGGTATCACCGGCCGCCGTGCCGTCACCGCGATGTTCGAACCGCTCCAGAGTCCTGAGATCGAGCACATCGCGGTGGCACAACGGGCGGACCTCTTCTTAATCGCGCCTGCGACGGCCAACTTCATCGCCAAAGCGGCCCACGGTCTGGCCGATGACTGGCTTTCCACCACGCTGCTTGCAACCAAGGCGCCGGTCTTGTTTGCGCCCGCCATGAACACCAACATGTACGAGCACCCCGCAACCCAGGAGAACATCCTCACCTTGAGGATTCGCGGGTGCGCATTTGTCGGACCGGACGCCGGCCGCCTCGCATGCGGCACCTTGGGCCCGGGGCGGCTCATCGATCCGATGGCGATTCTGGAGGCCGCCGCGCCGCTGCTGCGCAATCAGCCGGATATGAAGGGCAAACGCATCGTCATGACAAGCGGTGGCACCCGGGAGCCTGTAGACCCGGTACGCTATATCGGTAACCGCTCTTCCGGAAAGATGGGACGCGCCATCGCGATGGAGGCGCTCGCCCGGGGAGCGGATGTGACGATCATCGCGGGGCCATCCGAAGTGCCGCTGCCCAACGGTGCCCTGGTCATTCCCGTTTCCACGGCATCGGAAATGGCGGAAGCCGCCGTGAGCCTGGCGCAGGAATGCGATGTCTTTATCGCGGCGGCGGCGGTGGCCGATTACCGCGTAGACGCGCCCGCCGGGACAAAACACAAAAAGACCGGTAATGCCCTCACCCTGACGCTGGTCGAGAACCCTGACGTACTCGGTCTTGTGGGAGCGGTGAGGCAGGACGGCCAGGTGCTGGTCGGGTTTGCCGCGGAGACCGACGATCTCATCAGGAACGCGCAGGCCAAGCTCGATAAGAAGAAGCTCGACCTCATCATCGCCAATGAAGTCCATTCCCCGGAATCCGGCTTCGGCACGGATACCACGAACGCGGCCATCCTGGACCGGTCCGGACACATCGACAAGCTGCCCCTGCTCTCCAAGGATGAGCTGGCGGAGAGGCTGCTGGATCGCGTTGTGGACCTGCTGGCCCGTCCATGATTCCTCTCCAGAGTCCGTTCGGACTGATCGGACGGGTCCGACTGATCGGACCGCGTCAGGTCCTTCCCCCTGTGCGGGGGTGGTGTGGTGTGGGGTTTCTGAACCGTCACGCCCGCGGATGGAACGTCCGGTGTGCCTTGCTGAGCCGATCCACGCTCACGTGCGTGTAGATCTGTGTGGGGGCGATGTCGGAATGCCCCAGCATTTCCTGCACTGCGCGCAAGTCTGCCCCATTGTCCAGCAGGTGCGTCGCGAAGGAATGCCGCAGCATGTGGGGCGTCACGTTTTGTCCGATGTTCGCAGCGCGCGCATAACGCTTGACCACCTGCCAGACGCGCGTCCGGCTCATCCGCTTGCCTCGCGGGCCGAGAAACAGCGTGTCATCGAGCACCTTGTCGGCCGCGCGCACGCCGAGCCATGCTCCGATGCGATCCAACGCGGTTGAACCCAGCGGCACCAGCCGGGTTTTGGATCCTTTCCCGCGCACGCGCACGGAGCTTTCCTCCAATGAGACCTCGCGCAACGGTAGTTTCGCCAGTTCAGAGATGCGGAGCCCGCACGAATAGAACAACTCCAGAATCGCCGCGTCTCGAATTCCTTCCGGCGTCGATGTGTCCGGCATGTGGAACATTCGCTCGATCTCGCTGGCGGAGAGAACGTGTGGGAGGGACTGGGTCCGTCGCGGCGTGTCAAACCCCTCCGTTGGATTGCTGGTGGTTAGGCGCTCACCTTGCAGGAATGCGTGGAAGCGCCGAATCGCGCTCAGATGCCGTGCTGTTGACCGTGCCGAGAGCCTTTGATCCTTGCGCAACGCGATGAGGTGGTCCAACACATCTTCGCGTGTAACGGAATCCAGATCGGTCTTGCCTGCCCCCGCCATGAAGTTCAGATAGGCGGCGATATCAGCCGCGTATGCGCCCAAGGTGGCTTCCGCCAAACCGGATTCAAACACAGCCGATTGCATGAACTGGTCGAGCAGACCGGAGAACGCAGTGTTTTCTTCGTGTGCTGCCATGAGTTCATGGTACTTCGATTGTCAACAAATTACAATACCACTTAATCTGTTCTTCTGACGGTCAGCAGGATGCCCGAACGAGTCCCTGCCGCGACAGTCAATCCTTGCACGAGTTCCCCGCCGCTGCGGGTCATCTTCTCGCCGTTGACTTCGACGGCATACAGGCGGTCCATCTCGACCGTGTACCATTCCGGCCATTCATTGAGCCGCGGATAGTTGATGGGCAGGTTGAAGTAGTCGCGATGCCGCGGCACGTCGAAGCGGATCCGGCCTTCCCAAGGTTGCTCCGATTCCAGGGTCAGCAAAATGCCGTTGTCTGTTGGAACCGCGCCGAGCCGGACATCCTCGCGCCATGGCTCAATCCACGCCCCTTGGGACTTCATGAAGGCGTACATGAGCGCCGTGCGCACATAGTTGCCGTCGCCGTACCAGTCCTCAATGATGCCATCGTCCCTCTGGCGCCGGAGAAAGCGCTCAAAGCAAGTGTCCAGCACGGACCAGTCGACCGCGTCCGGAAAGCGATTCTTGAATACGATGGCGCTCTCGAGCGCATCCGAGTAGGCGTTGGAGCCGTACTTGCGCCCGCTGCCTTCCGGGTCGTCGAGATACGTGGATTTCGTAGTCACCGTCTTCAAGGCGCGCAAGGTGGCATCTTTGAAACGCTCTTCCCCGGTGATGAGGTAGGTCGTGTATACCCCGTTGAAGAGGTAGCCCCAACAATGCGCGTGGCGTGCGTCCACGGGTTGATGCGTTGCCAGCGAGATGGACAAGTACCAGACGCCGTCCTCGTTGAGTCCACAATCCAGCAGTGTCGCGACGACGCCGGACATGGGTTTTGAGAAACGCTCATATGCGGGGTGACCAGTCTCTTTCAAGTAGAGCACCAGTTCCGACAGGCCGCCCACGATTTCATTCCCATGATCCGACAGCACGAAGACGTCGGATTTGGGCTTGCCCTGCTCGAGATCCCACAAGTGCGCAGGCAGGCCGTTCGACTTGGGGATGACTTCCAGGAAATAGAAGTCGCCGATGCGAACGGCTTGATCAATGTACTTGGGGTCGCGCGTCAGGAACGCAAGCCTTGCGAGTGCCTGGAGCAATTCGCCGTTGACTTCCGCACTGATCGATGGAATCTTGCCGTAGGGAGTGTCGTACGGCGCGTTCGCGATGATGTCATCGACGATGCCGCGCATGCGCGCATACCACGCATGGTGGCCGAGGAGTTCCGTGAGAGGGAGCAAGCCATCTTTCACATATTCGCAACTGCCGAAGAGGATGCGGTCCATGTCCACGTCGGCGTGTTCGAACCCCGCGCCTCCCGGCAGCACGTTATCCGGGAGCCGTCCCGCGCGGTTGCCATGGAGCATCTCGTTGCGCAGGATGGCGTGCATGGTCCCTTCGTAGGTGGGGCGTTCCGTGTAGTACGCCGCCATCACCAGGAACGGATAGAGGTCCGCCGCCGAATCGCGCACGTACCACGTGTTTTCGCCGCCCCGGCGTGGCAGCAGACCCGTGACCGGGTCCAACCGCAGAAGGTAGGCATCGAGCACACGCTTGCTCCGTTGCAGCGCTTCCTGGGCCTGGACGGCGTTGCGGCGCGCTTCCTCCGGCGCATCCGCGGCGGCAAAGCAAAAGCCCAGGCACAGGATGACCCCGGCGAGCATTCTCGTTCTCATGACATGTTCCCTCCCAAGATGCCAAATGCGATTGCCGAATCAGTGTACCGCATTTTGTCTGCACAGACTCCAAGCAAATGCCCAGGCCAAGAGGCAGGCGGGGGCGCCACTCGCTCGTGTCCGATCGGACCGATCCGTCGGATCCGACCAATCGGACATAGGCGCTCTCGCCTGTCATCCCAGTGGACACAGGCTGCCTGGCCGCGAGCACCTTGACAGCAGCGGAGCCCCTGTGGTCGAATGCCCAACGTCAGGCAGGGCTGGAGCGCATCATGGATAAATACGCGGCAATACAATATTTGTTGGACAAGTGCATCATCGCGGTCGTGCGCGCGGATTCGGGTGGCGACGATCTCGTGAAGGTGGTTGAGGCGGTGGCTGCGGGCGGTGTTCATTGCATCGAGTTGACCATGACCACCCCCGGCGCGTTGCAGTGCCTTGAGGTCGCTTCGAAAAAGCTTGCCGGGACCGACTCCCTGCTGGGCGTCGGCACCGTTCTCGACGCCGAGACCTGCCGCATGGCGATTCTCGCGGGGGCCGAGTTTGTCGTCACGCCGACGCTAGCGGTTCCCGTCATTCAGATGGCGCGCCGCTACGGCAAACCCGTGGCAGCGGGCGCCTACACCCCCACCGAGATCCTGGCAGCCTGGGACAACGGCTCCGATTTCGTGAAAGTCTTTCCGGCCAGCGTGGGTGGACCTGACTACATCAAGGCAATCAAAGGACCGCTCCCCCAGATCCCGTTGATTCCCACTGGCGGCGTGGAAGTCGAGAACGTAGGTGATTTCTTGAAGGCAGGCGCGGCCGCACTCGGCGTGGGGGGCAATTTGGTCAGCAAGAAGCTCGTGGCCGCGCGCGATTTCGACGGCATCGCGAAGAACGCGCGCTCCTTCGCCGACGCGGTCGCTTCCGCGCGGAAAGGCTGACACGCCGCATGAAGCGCCTCCTGCAAGCGCTCGGACTCAAGAAGCGCGAGAAGGTGGCGCCAAACGCCCTCCAACATACCATCCACATCCGCAGTACGCTGGATGGCCATCGTCAGCCGTGTCTCTTCATTGCCGCCACCCCTGACGAGCCGCGCCCGCTATTGGTTTATCTCCACCCGTGGCGGCATGGATACGACTTCGATTCCACGCCCTGGCAGCAGGAGGCGCGGAAACGCAATTGGCATTTCCTCGCCCCGCATTTTCGCGGGCCGAACAAGCGTCCGCAGGCCTGCGCCTCGAAGCTCGCGCGGCAGGACGTGCTGGACGCCGTGAACCACATTTGCTTGACCCACGCCGTCGACGAGCGGCGTATCTACGTGTGCGGTGTTTCCGGCGGCGGGCACATGGCGCTCATCATGGCCGCGGAAGCTCCAGAACGTTGGGCGGCAGTATCGGCGTGGTGCCCGATCACCGACCTGGCCGAGTTCCACCGGGAGTGCATTGCGCTTCACGCGAAGACGTACCGGCATGTCGAGAAAGTGGCAGGCGGTCCTCCGGGCTCGTCGCCCCGCGTGGACGCCGAGATTGCCTACCGCTCTCCCGTTCACCATCTGGCCAAGGCACAGAATCTCCCTGTCGATATCAATCACGGCATTGACGATGGACAGCCGAAGGGCGTCGGCATTCAACACAGCGTGTGGGCATTCAACGCCCTTGCAGATGCATTGGACGTAGCGCCCCTTCCCTCGGATGTGCTTGAGAACTTGGTGAAGGGCCGAGTTGCGGTGACGGCGTCGCAATCGGATCCCGCATACGAGCGTCCCATCTTCTACCGGCAGACGGCGGGCCCTTCCCGCATCACTATCTTCGATGGCGGACACGAAGACTTGCCGGCTTCCGCCTGTGCGTGGTTGGAGCAGCACGCCCGCGCGTAAAGCAGCAAGCGCCGGCATCCGCACGGGACACCGGCGCTTCGCAACAGTACGAATCTGTCCTGCTACATCTTCTGCATCATGGAAAGGAAGTCGGAGTTCGTCTTGGTTTTACGCAGCTTGTCGACGAGCAGCTCCGTGGCTTCCGTGACGCTCAACGGGCTCAGCACTTTCAACAGCAGCCAGATGCGCTGCAGTTCGTCCTCTTGCACGAGAAGTTCTTCCTTGCGGGTGCGCGACTTGAGCACGTCGATGGCCGGGAACACGCGCTTCTCCATG
>JADLCA010000563.1 GCA_020847495.1 Candidatus Hydrogenedentota bacterium
CCGCTTCATGGCATGCATCCGCGATGGCCTTGAACACGTCCACCTTCCAGGCCGATTCGGGGCCGGTGATGCGGTAATCGGTGAGCTTTGTGTCGAACAGGCAGAAACCGTCGTGGTGTTTTACGAGAAAGATGATGTATCGAGCGCCGCTGTCCTGCACGATCTTCACCCACTCCCGGGCATCGAATCTCTCCGGCGTCCATTTCTTGTAGAGGCTGTCGTAAACCTCAACGGGCGTTGGACCACCGCCGCCTTGCTCTTGATCGGGCCGCGCCTTGCCCCGCGACCAGCCGATCTCGAGGCCGGTAAGTGTGACCGGTCCCCAGCAGATGAACATGCCGAACCGCATGTCCTTCCAGGCATCGACCGTTTCCGGTTTGGCCTGTAGCATGTCCCAAGCGGAGCCGGTCGAGTCGAGAACTACCGGTTTCGCCACGCCGGGATCCGCGCTCTCAGCCCATGTGATGGGAGTTAGCCATGGGATACCAACGATTGAAGCACTCAAGGTCATCACGATCAACACAGGCTTCATGTCATGTTCCCCCTTGTTGTTCGTTCCAGTCGGCCATTTCACCAGACTCCGTTCTGCCTGCTCCATTGGCCGTTTGGCCGTGCTCACACATGCGGTGAGTAGGCAGAAGATGCCGTGCCGCGAGTGTGGCATTGCTCACTACTGGCTGCCCACCCCCCTGACCGCCGTGCGGATCCGGTACAGACCCTTGCTCGCCGTAATGAAAAGCCACTGCCGATCCTCGCCACCGAAGCACACGTTTGCCGTCCACGGCTCGGGTACCTCGATGTGCTGCACCTGCTTTCCGTGCACGTCGAACACAGTGACGCCCTTTCCGGTCAGATACACATGTCCCGCATCGTCGATGGTCATGCCGTCCGAGCCCAGCTCGCAGAACAGTGTCTTGCCTGTTAGCCGGCCATCTTCCGCCACATCATACCTCCAAGTCTTCTTGCCGCCAATATCGGAAACGTAAAGGGACTTCCCGTCCGGCGTGCCAATCAGACCGTTGGGTTGTTCCAGGTCGTTCACCACGCGAACGGCCTGTGTAGTTCCGGAAGCGAGGTAATAGACGCCCTGACATTCCTGCTCCACGGGACCTCGTTTCCAGTAGTCCCGTTGGTAAAAGGGATCCGTGAAATACACTCCGCCATCGGGCGTGATCCAGAGATCGTTGGGACCGTTGAGGAGTTTGCCTTCGTGAACTTTCAGGACAACGGTATGCGTTCCATCGGCGTCAATCCGCCAGAGTTGATTGTGTTCGTCCGCGCAGGCCCAAATCGAGCCGGCCTTGTCGATACAAAGCCCGTTTGCGCGTCCGCTGGGCTGCATGAACGGCGTCAGCTCGCCAGTGATACTCCATTTCAGAATGCGGTCATTGGGTTGATCGGTGAAATAGACATTGCCCTGTGCGTCCGACGCGGGCCCTTCAGTGAACGCGAAATCACCGGCCAGTCTCTCAAGCGCGGCGCCCTCTGCGAGAATGGGACCCGCCGCGGACGTATACGCAGCGCCCAAGATGAAGAGGCATAGACCCAACGTTCGGCTTGTGGTCTTCATGAGGAGACTCCGGTCTGGTTTGTATGCACGAATCATCGGGCGACACTCCAGCAGAATTGTGCCGAGTTGCCCAGTCCGTGTCCAACCTGAGGCCCGGCTGACGACACAAGCAATGTACCGATGGCTCATACTTCTGCTTTATTGGGTACTTCAGTGGCCATCGAAAACCGATCTCATAGCGCCATACTTGTGGCGGTCAGTTTCTCTTCACCCTTTGGGGTACCGAAGTTCCAATCCATGCGGTTCGCCCCCGCGTGATGGACGGCCTGTCCTTTCGGCTGAATCAGGGCCCGGTGGAGCGCCATGTTCTCCCCCGGCGACTCCGCCATGCGCTGGCGACAGGAACTGTCGAATTGACAGGACTCCGAGTAGATGGGCTCCGTGTCGATGAAGTGTCTCCAACCCGTTTGCTATGCTGTGAATCGGCACACGCATGGCGGGGCGGGTTCGAGCAACGAGGCCGCCCACGTTTCGGGGAGTATTCCATTGAGACCAATTACGCGCCGTCGTTTCATGGCCGAGGCAGGCACGCTTGCAGGGGTTGGAGCAGGTCTGCTCCCGAGGGTCGCAGCCATCGACGAATACGGGGCAGGCGTGCTACTGTTGCACGATGCACTGCGGCGCTGGGTCCTGGCATTCGATGATCAGGCCGGCGTCAGCTTTCTTGGCTTGGACTCGGAAGGCACTGGCCGGGAAGGCGTCAATCTGCTTGCCGCTCCAATCCTGCCAAGTTGGACCAACGCGGAACTGGACAGCGCGGAATGGGACACCACGAGAAATGATGAATGGCGCTGCAGCATTCCCGAGCTTCAGGGAAGAGGCGCGGTCTATTGGAGCATCCGGCGCGAAGGCGATGACCTCGAATGGAGGCTGACATACGAGGGCGAAGGCGTGGTGGAGGGTCTATGCGTCGCCCTGCCTATTTCCGCACTTCTTGCGGCTGCGGTCCTTCTTCCGGCATCGGTGGACTCGTCGAAGCGTGGTCTCGGGCCGTGGCTTCTGGTTGCACCGGATTTCGGACATTTGCTGGTCGAGGTAGAGTCTTCGCAGCCCTGGTTTGCTGTCAACGAAGGAGTCCGGGGGAGTTCAGGCGGCCAGAGTGGGCCGCCCGAGGGTGTCGACCCGCGGCTCAAGGGCGCCGCTTGGCTCGAAGCTGTGGGGTTGTCCGCGTATACCCCGGGCACGCTATCGCTCAAACTGGTGAGCCAGGACCCTTTTCGGTCAGGCGAGCTGGCGACCATCCGGTTTCGTCCGCGCGAGTTGGAGATGGCCGATGGGGTCGATAGACCAACGTGGAAGCGCATCCGTCGCGCCTACCTCAACCACTGGCAGCCCTGTGGCACTTGGGCGGGCCCCGGCCTCTCGCAGGTCCTGGCCAACAATGTGCTTTCGGACCCTGCTTCCATCTCATTATGGTTCTATTCTGAGTCGATGCTTTATTACCGCCGCCCCATGCCGGGAATTGATCTCCTGCACCTGCTTCGCGGCTCGCTCGACCACTGGTTGGATCACGGGGTAAGTGGTCAAGGCCACGTCAACGCCTTCGCGACGATGTACGACCTCTACGTTTCCACAGGAGCCTGCCTGCTCGTTGCGGCCTGGCACTACTGGGCCATCTCCGGCGATCGGGTCTGGTTGTCGGCGCGTCTGCCCCTTCTACACCGAATGGCCGATTACCTGCTTCGCCGGGACGTGGACGGCGACGGTCTGATCGAGAGTTACGGCAGCGGAAATGCCGGCACGTTAAGGGACCCGGAGCGGGCGGACATCTGGTTCGAGATGATGAACTTCGGTCACAAGAACGCATGGACCAATGCGATTGCGTATCGCGCGTTCCTTTGCCTGGCGGAGATGCTGGAAGCCGCAGATCACCCCAAGGGTGCGAAGTACTACCGCCGGCACGCATCCGCACTGCGGGCGGCGTACGTCCGGCACTTGCTCAGTGAACGGAATGGCTGGTTTGTGAGCTGGATCAGCCTCGACGGGGAAGTGCACGACTACTGCCACACATTCATAAACGGCATGGCGGTGGCTTACGGGATTGTGGAACCGGAGGAGGGCCGCGAGATCCTCTCGCGCGTCGCGGCCCAGTCCCATGCCATAGGCTTTGACCAATGGCGCCTTGGAGTCCCCGGCAACTTGCTCCCCTGCCGCAAAGCAGACATGATCGGTCCGCGCAGGGACATCGACGGAGAACCCATTCGCAATAACTTCTACTGGCCCGACGACTTGAGCGAAGCGGAGGCATTTGGCCTTCGCTATCCAAACGGGACCATCCATCCGGCACTGGTATGGCCATATCTGCTTGGCCTTCAGGTCGCCGGACTGACGGAGGAAGCCGATCGAATCATGGACGCCATGCTGGGCTCGGTCGAGGAAGGGCTCTTCCAGAATGGGGTTGTGAATGTGGGGTACGCAGGCGCAGAGCATTTCTACATCAACGGGCGCACCTGCGGCTACGAAGGATTTCTGCCGGAGAGCTTCAATTTCCTGATGGCTTGCTTCACGCGCGACCCTGCACGGCGGGATTTGCTGCTGCGGCCTCTCCTGAATCGGGCCGCGGAAGGGACGGCTTAGCACGAGACGACTCGCAGGCATCTTGCGTTTGCGTGTCAGACGGAGCGGAGATCCAGATGTGGATACCATATCGCGACGCGGGTTCTTGAAAGGGATTGCTGCCGGTGCAGCATTCAGCTTCACGACAATGGGCACACAGACCAAAGTTTGGGGCGCTGAAGCTGATGGAATTCGCGCCGCTGACTTGCGATGCGAGTACCTCCGCAATCCCATAGGCATCGCCTCGCGCCGGCCGCGACTCAGTTGGGTGGTCTCCTCCCCATCAAGCGGCGCCTTGCAGACCGCCTACCGCATTCGGGTTGCCACATCCGAGTCAGGATTGGATGGACCGGATCTCTGGGACAGCGGCAAAGTGTACTCGGACCGGTCGACCCATATTGGGTATGCGGGCCGGGAGCTTGAAAGCGGCCTTCGGTGTTTCTGGACCGTCCAACTGTGGGATGAGTCAGAACGTTCCGGTTCCATTGCGACGCCTGGCTGGTGGGAAATGGCGTTGCTTGATGAAGAAGACTGGAAGGGCCGGTGGATTGCTGGTCCGGACCCCTGCCCGCTGTTTCGACGCGCATTCGACCTGGCGCGTCCGGTCTCATCCGCACGGCTGTACATAAGCGGACAAGGCGTCTACGAGGCGTGGATCAACGGCAGGCCGGTCAGCGACGAGGTGCTGGGGCCTCAACTGAGCAATTATCCCGTCCGAATGTTCTACGACACATTCGATCTCGCGCCTCTCCTTCGTGAAGGCACGAACGTCATTGGAGTCCGAGTGGCTCCGGGTTGGTTCGGCAGCGAGCGCACGACGGAGCCCATACCCATGCCCAAAGGTCCGCGTCATGCATTGATTGCGCAACTGGCCTTCGTGCATGGCGACGGCCGCCGGGACATCATCGGAACCGACGACACCTGGAGAACGACGCTCAGCGGCATCGAGCCGGTGAAAAGCCACTGGACGCATTGCTTCGCCGAAACCGGGGAGCGGTTTGACGCGACGCGGGAAGCGTCGCGTTGGCAGCGGGCAGGGTTCGACGACAAACACTGGGATAGAGCACGGGCCATTGAGCCGCCAACCAAGACGCTCTGGGCCCGAATTAACGAGCCCAACCGAATAGCCGAAGTCTTGGAACCCGTCTCGATAGGCCCTGTGCGCGAGCCCGTTGATCTGGCCCAGTTTGTTGCGATGGCGAAAGCCTCTGGAAGCCGGAACTGGTCTCGAGAGACGATGGAGCACCGCGTCTTTGCCGAGCATTGGCTGCGCGAATTCGAGCGCTCATATCAAGAGCACGGCGGCGCTCCTCTCGGAGGCTTCGAGGTCGATTTCGGGAAGCACGTATCCGGCTGGGTGCGAATGGACGCGACAGGCGAAGCTGGCGATGTGGTGACTATGTTCGGGCTTGACCAGCACCGGTTGCGCGGCGGCTCGCCCGAGGAGGTCGGGCAGCGTTTCATCCATCGCGCGTTTCGGTATGTGCCGGTATATTTCTCAGGCAAGACCCGGCCACCCCGCATTGAGAACATCCGCGCCCAATCGGTCCAGAATGACGTGCGTCCTGTTGGCCGATTCGCGTGTTCGGTTCCTGTTCTCAACCGGATTCATGATGCGGCCGCGCGCACCTGGCGCTCGCACATGCTCAGCGGCATGCCGAGAGATTCCTGGCGCGAGCGATTCGGCACCGGTCTCATCGAGAACTGCGAGTCGGCGTTCTACTGGTCGGACATGGGCGCGTTCTACACGAAGTGGCTGCAGGACCTGCGTGACAGCCAAAGGCCAGACGGCTATCTGACGATGAGCGGCGGCCCGATCGCGTATGATTATTGGAGTCCGAACTGGAGCAAGAACGGGATCGTGCTGGTCCCGTGGCTCATGTATCTGCATTACGGAGACCAGCATGCAGTGGCCGAAAACTACCCGGTTATGAAGCGCTGGCTCGCGCTGTGCATTCCGAGGGACGAAGCGGGCCGCACGTGGCAGCCGCCTGAGGACCATGGCGTGGCGGAAGCGGGATTCGGCGACCATGGAAGGCCCACGGCGCGCTGGTACGATTCCCATACCGGCGACCTCTTTGAGACCTTGCACATGATTCACTGCTTCCGCATGGCGGAGCAGATGGCGCGCCTGCTGGGAGAAGACACCGACGCGGAGCGGTACGCACTCGTTCAGGCTCAATTCATAGAAAAGGTCAACCGGGCCGAATTTCTGGACCACCAACGAGGCGTCTACGGAGAGGGCGACCAGGGATGCCACGCCCTTGCGATATGCGAACAGACCGCACCGAAAAGTCTTCGGGAGCAGGTAGCGCAGTTCCTGATAGACGACATCATGACGCACCAGAAGGGACACCAGAACACCGGTTTCCTTGGAACGTGGTATCTACTGAAAGCGCTGACCGCGTTGAACCGGCCGGATGTCGCGGCCGCCCTGCTCTCAAACGAGACTCCCCCGAGCCTCGCGACGATGCTGCGGCATCCCGACTCGCCCGAGGAACTGACGATGCTTCCGGAGTTCTTCACGGGCGGCATGATTCCGCACCCTGGTTGGTGCAGCGTTGGCTTCTGGTTCTACCAGTCACTTGGAGGCATTCACGCTGATTGGACCCAACCCGGCTTCAAACGCGTACTCATCAAGCCTCAGATTGCCGCAGGAATCGAATGGGCAAAGGTCGAACACGATTCCATCGCTGGAACCATCGGCGTGGAATGGACACAGAGCGATGGCCGTATTCACCTGAAGGTGACCGTCCCGCCAAACACGTCTGCGCACGTCCACATCCCGACGCCGGACCGCGGAAAAGTGAAGGCGCCCAAAGAGGATATGTTTCTCAAGATAGAGGGCGAATGCGCCGTGTTCGAAGTACATGGCGGCGCCTGGCCGTTCGCATGGAATCAACACTGACTCGGCAGCCCTGGACTGTACGATGGCGTTCGTTCGCAGAGAGAACCGGAGACTACGTGACAAAGTAACTGGTGAATCAACTGGGATTGGGAGATCAGTGCTGTGTGCGTGTGAGAAATCCGGTTAGGGGCGCCTGCACCGGGCGCTGGCGATAGGTGCTGTCGAATTCACCGGCAACTGCGTAGAAAGACTTCTTGTCGAAGAGGTATTTCCAAGCCGTTTGATATGCTGTCAATCAGCGTACGCATCGCGACCGCAAACATCGTCGTTGGAGGGATACCCGAATGAGAACGACTGGATTCACGCGTCGACAGTTCTTGTGGGCTTCTTCTGCCGCCATAGTCCTGGGTCCTGCGGCCTCCGGTAGTGCCGCGGACCGGCTGCAGTCGCCCGGACAGAGGCCCAACGTCCTGTTTATCAACACGGACCAGCAACGGACGGATACCCTTCGGTGCTACGGAAACACCCATGTCCAAACGCCGCACCTGGATTCACTGGCCGCGAGCGGAGCGCTCTTTGCCTCATGCTACGTGACCCAGCCCGTGTGTTCCCCCTGCCGATCCAGCATGGTCACCGGTCTCTTTCCCAACGCGACAAGCGTGGTCGAAAACAACATCCCTTTGCCCCCGGACCTCTTTGCCTGGCCGCGCGCCTTGCATGATGCGGGATACCGGACCGCCTATTTCGGGAAATGGCATCTCGGTGTTGAACCCGTTCCGGACTACTTTGATGTGTGGCGCGGCTTTCACACGGGATGGAAGCACTTCATCGAGGAAGAGCCGTTTTTTGCTGCTCCCGGCGAATCGGACAGTGCTTTTCGCGAGCGAATCGCGGGGGATCCGCCCGTCGTCGCCGAGGGGAAGAGCGTGATTGGCCGGTATAGACCGGACGTGGAAACCGACTCGGCGCTGGAATTCATTGGCGAGAATCAGAGTCGCCCGTTCGCGTGCTGGCTTTCCTTCTATCCGCCCCACACCCCAAAAGAGGCGCCGGAAGAAAACATCGCCCTCTACCGGGACGACATACAACCGGAGGAGCAAGCCATCTATCATGCGATGGTGAACCGGCTGGACTGGAACGTTGGACGGGTTCTCACGCGCCTCGAGGAACTGGGTCTAAGAGAGAAGACGCTTATCGTATTCACGTCCGACCACGGTGAAAACTTCCCGTATCGTTGGAATGACCACCACAAGCGTCTGTGCTATGACCAATCCGCACACGTTCCGCTCTTGATAAGCATGCCGGGACAAGTCCAGCAGGGCGTGCGGATTTCTTCCGTGGTCAGCATCGCCGATCTGTGCCCAACGATTCTGGACGTCTGCAGAATGGATTCCCCCGCGGGCCTCCACGGAGACAGCCTCAAACCGCTGTTGACAGGGGACGCCTCCGGATGGCGGGACGATGCCTTCATCCAGAACAGCCCCTATAAGGGCTCGGGCAAAGAAGGCGGTGGTGAGGAAAAACCGGGAAAAGACCCCAACATGCGGGAGCGTTGCCTGGTCACCCGCGAATGGAAACTGATACTGAATACGTCACGGCCTCCCGAGCTGTATGACCGGCGGAGCACCGAGCCAGATACACATAACATGTTTGGACAAGAGGAAACGAAGGCCGCGACGCGCATGCTCGCGAAACGTATGCGCGAATGGTCGGAGAAAACCGGGGACGGCATGGCCAGGCAACTTGTGGACCAGTGGGAGACGGAATGGCAGTAGACGCTGCCTGTTTGCATCCACCCAAGGGTGTGTGGCATGCCATCGTCTGAACCCGCGGAGTGAGGATAACGAGATGCGCAGAAGAACATTCTTAAAGGCCAGTGGCGCCGGGGCATTATCGCTGTTCGGCCATCCGATCGGCGGCGCCGCGGAGTCCCAGCCACGGCCAAACATCGTATGGATTATCGCCGAGGACATGTCGTGTCATTTCGGGTATCAGGGCGAGCCGTTGGTCAAAACGCCGCACGTGGACCGGCTGGCACGCGAAGGGGTGGTGTTCGACGCGGCCTACACCACTTGCCCGGTGTGTTCACCCTGCCGTTCGGCCTTGATCACCGGCATGTACCAAACGACGATCGGGGCGCATAACCACCGTAGTTTCCGAGGCGCGATCAAGCACGAATTACCCGCGCCCGTGCGCCCCATCCCCGAGTATTTCAAGGCTGCTGGTTATTATGTCTGTAACGGGTCAAGGTCTGAGGCCAAAGAACCGGGCAAGACGGACTACAATTTCGACTATCCCACCGATCTCTACGACGGCGCCGATTACACAGGCGCCGCGCCAGACCAGCCGGTCTTCATGCAGTTTCAGTTGCAGGGTGGCAAATTCCGGAGAGCGAAGGTGGAGCATGAAGTGTCGCCTGACGCGGTGACATTGCCGCCGTATTATCCGGATGACCCCGTCATGCGCGAGAACTGGGCGACGTATCTGAACTCGGTGATGTACGTCGACCAGGAAGTGGGCCGAATCATTGCGCGACTCGAAGCCGATGGCCGCGCGAAGAATACCGTGATCATATTCACCACCGACCATGGGATCAGCCACGCTCGGGGCAAACAGTTCCTCTACGAAGAAGGAACGCATGTTCCCCTTGTTGTCTGGGCGCCTGGCCGCATTCCCGCCGGAACCGAGCGCCATGACTTGGTAGCGCAGATAGACATTGCGGCCACCTCGCTGTCCTTCGCGGGCATACCCGTTCCCGGCCATATGGAGAGCCGTCCGCTGTTTGGACCCGAGGCACATCCTCGCGAGTTTGTCATCTCGGCGCGCGATCGGTGCGACGAAACGGTCGAGCGGCTCCGTAGTGTGCGCAAAGGAACCTTCACCTATATTCGCAATTACTATCCGGAACGCCCGCATATGCAACCGAACGCCTACAAGGATGCAAAGGAGATCATTGTTCGCCTGCGTGAACTGTATACCCAAGGCAAGCTCGCCGGTCACCCGGCGGAACGGCTCTTCACTGTGCCTCGACCCAGAGAAGAACTTTACGACCGCAAGACCGACCCGTGGGAATTGACGAACCTCGCTGAAGATCCGGAATACGCCAAAGTGCTCGCTGAATTGCGCAAAATTCTCGACACTTGGATTCGAGAAACCAACGACCAGGGACAGACACCCGAAACCGAGGCCGTCTACGATGCCGATCTTGCAGTGTACCTGGAATCCCGCAAAGACGAACCGGAATACATCGCGACGATGCAAAAGAACATCGCTCAGATGAAAGCGTGGGCGGGGGAAGGGAAATGAGCCGCGCATTCGACCTCAGATGAGAAGCGTACGTCGCTCGTTTGTCCGTCGCGGCGTGACATGTGAACGATGCGTTGCCGCAGATGAAATGGACAAGCGTGCAGACCGTTGCAGAGGTTGGCGCCATGTTATGTTAATGCGGATACGTGAATGAGACAAACCTAGAACCAGTTTGCTTGCTGGCAAGGAGAGTGGCTTTGGACATAAAACCACAATTAGGCAGACGACATTTCATTCAAACTGCCGCGGCCATGTTGGGTGTTCCTGCCCTGGGGGCCATGGCTGCGGAAGAGTCGGAACGTGCATCCGAACGCCCGAATATTATCTTCATCATGGCCGACGACTTGGGCTACGCAGACCTGGGCTGTTACGGCCAAAAGAGAATCCAGACACCCAACATCGACCGTCTGGCGGCGGAGGGCACACGCTTCACCCAGTGTTACGCAGGCGCTCCAGTCTGTGCGCCGAGCAGGTGCGTCCTTATGACGGGCCTGCACACGGGCCATGCCACCGTCCGCGGCAACCACGGCCAGAACGCACCCCAGCATGATGGTGAGGCAAACCGCGTTCCTCTCAGAGCCGACGATGTAACGGTCGCAACTCTTCTGAAACGGGCCGGATATGCTACAGGCATAACCGGGAAGTGGGGTCTTGGCGAGCCCGGCTCGACAGGACTACCCAACGACC
>JADLCA010000564.1 GCA_020847495.1 Candidatus Hydrogenedentota bacterium
ACACTTCCGGGATTGATGAAATAGCGATTGTCCTGGGCCAGCGTGTAGCAATTGGGCTGGACGGTTTGGGGACCCGTGCCGCGCTCGGAAAAGAGTGATACGCGGTGGCTGTGGCCGAAGAAGCAGACATGGGCATTGGCCCGGATCAGGCTTTCCACGTGGCGCATGGCGTCGAGCCAGTCGAGAATGTAGTCGTCCCGGTTGCCGGGGGCGCCATGTACCGCGATGGTGTCATCATCGATGCGGACTTCGGTGGGCGCGGTGGCCAGCCATGCCCGGTGTTCTTCGTAGAGCGTTTCCATCTGCCAACGGACGGCGGCCTGCGCCGCCTCATTGAAGAACCAGGGCTCCTCCAGGCCGCACACGGAGGCATCATGATTGCCCATGACGGTGGGGATGCCGCGCTCGCGAACCATGGCCACCACCTCGTTTGGATTGGCGTAGTAGCCGGTGATGTCTCCCAGGCACACCACGCGATCCGGCCGGATGCGGTCGATTTCCCGCAGGACCGCCTGTGTCGCCTCCAGATTGGCGTGCAGGTCCGCGATGATGCCAACGAGCATACGACGCCCTCATGGGTTGAAAAGCCTAGCACCGCCGGCCGGGCGGCGCGAACCGTTTCGTGATCCTATCGTGCCGCTGTGGCGCCGTTCTCCCCGTTGAATATCCAGCAGGGAGAGGTCTCATGAACGAGGCGGCGTCCTCACGGCCAAAGCTATTGTACTCCAATTCGGGCTCGTGGTTCACACGCTTGCGATTACCGGGGCGAGGCCGGTGGCATCCGTTCCACGCGCAATCCCCGTGGCACCTTGTCCGAATCCGGCTCGGTGATGCGGAAAAAGAATCCCCACCCCGCGCGCGTTTGTCCGATCTTCAACAGGATGCATGAGGTACCCTCGGGAAGCAAGACAGGAACGAGGTCGTTGTCCACCCCCGCAACGCGGCCGGCCTTGTTGTTCCAGACCTCGCCGCCATTGAGGAACACCTTGACAGAGTCATTGCTTCCCACGCGCAGCATGACATCTTTGGGCCCATTATCCAGGGTAACCCAGCAGGCCGCATACGCGCATACCCACTCGGTTGAGGAGTACTCCTCCAGGAGGTCCACATAGCCGCGCCATTCAGGGGTGTGGCTGAGGCTCCAAACGGCGGGCTGGCCATCCTTGCCCGAATAGCTGGCCGAAAGATCGATGGTCTCCTCGGGAGGATACACCCGGTCATGCCCCTCGGTTCCCGCATTGTCGAAAGGACCGCACAGTTGCCACTGGGTGATGAACCCCTGCTCCTTGGCGAAACGCTCGCTCAGACCGGCCCCGGTCTTCTCTTTCGCGATGTTTGCGAGCAGGTAGTCCTCGTTGATGGCGGCCATGCGGTCAATGGAACCCATCAGCCGGGCAACGTTGGCCTGATATGACTCGTAGGTGACCGTATCGTCCGCGCGGCGCAGAGCGAGGTAGGCGTCCATCTGCTCGAACGACAGGCGTACCATTTCCAGCCGCTGCTTCACGGCCGGAGTCGTGGCGAGTTTTTCCGCGCGCGCCAGGGCGGTCCGGCATGCCTCCACAAGCTCTGGCGAGAAGTACTTGGGATACGACATGAGCCCCCATTCGACTTTGCCGGGTACGTTGTGAAACGCCGACGCCATGGCCGAGTAGTAGTCCATCATTTCGGGGGCGGCTTCCTGGAAGAAGGACTTCATCAGATCGGCGAACAGGGCGTCGCCGTCTTGCGAGGTATCCCACATGAATTGGGCCGCGATGTAGTAATTCGGGAAATACGCGGCCCAGGAGTCTTGGCCTTCAAAAGACACGCCTTTTACGCCGATATCTTTGTAGACCTTCATTTCGCGGGCGTGCGATTCCCACATGGGCCAGGGAAGACCGCCACTGTAGGGCACGGGATCGTATTCGTAGATGAACACGTGGGGCGTCAACGCGGTCCACGAGGACAGCAGTTTCTTGAAGGCCTGGCGCGACGCGCAGCCTTCGTCCCCGATGCCGTGTGCCGAGCAGTACACGCTCGATGTCGCGAAGATGCAGGTGTTGGGATTCACAGGTGTCTTGATGGGCGGATCGGTGTGGTTCTCGTTGTAGGAGTACGTGGTCAGGAGCGCGTTCGGATGTGTCGCTTTGAGCCCCTCCGCGACCTGGTTCAAGAAGACCTGGTAGCGGTCCGCGATGCTGGGACGTCCCCCGCTGTCCATGTGCCCGGAATCCAGCGCCACGCACGCGTCACACTCACAGAAGGTAGAGTTGTCGTCGGGGCATAGCGAATACGCTTGCGTTAGCGGGTTCTTATCCATGTATTGGGCGATGGCCTTTGTGACCAGCGCGACGGTTTCCGGATTGGAGGTGCAGATCTGCATCTTCTGGCGTTTGCCCTCGACCAGAGAATACAACTCAGGCCGCTCTTCAAATGGGGCCAACACGCTGAGCGTATTGGTGAGATTGTGCCCGTGCATGATCGGGGGACGGTACATGCGGTTGCGGCGCAGCCACTCCGCGTGGCGGCGTCCGGCCTCGGGGGAACAGCCGTAGGCGTACCAGATGTCCCGAAACCGGAAATCGGGCCTCTCAACGCGATCCTGCACAGGTAGCACGAGGGTGGACGCCCGCGGCAGACACTCGCCGATTTCACCCGGCATGACCCAGCGGCACCCGAGGTCGCGCAGCATCGTATACACTGCGTGCTGGGTGCCCAACGAGGAACCACCCAGCAAGAAGATGGCTTCAGGTGTGACCTTGAGGTGGAACTCCTCCTCGGACATGGCGGATCCGTCGTGGGCATTCTCATCGAATTCACTGCCTTCCCCGATGTAGAGCGGCACCAATCCCTCCACGGGTTCCGAAGGAATTCTGACGCCTGAGATTCTCTCCAGAATGCTGACCATGTCCTCGGAGCATTCCCGGTTTCGTGTGTCGGGGGTCTTGTCGAGTTGAAGGTAGACGGCAGGCTTGCCATCGCGAACGAGCGGGACGAACGAATCCTGCGCCATTACCTTCGTGACGCAGAGGACCGACAACAACGCAGCGATTCCTACTGCAACTGGGCGCATCATGCGCGGCTCCTTTCCCACTTGAGAAGCAACTCTCGGCGCCACTCAAGGAGCGGCGTCATCGGAGGACCACATCTTCGTTACGGTCTGTACGCTTGCTTTGGGCCTGCGGTGCAGATCGAAGAGGCCATAGGCGCAGCGCATTTCATAGATGCTTGTATACTTCCGGTGCACGTCGGAATCCGCGAAACACCAGATGAACCCGCCCGCGAAATCGGGTTCCTTCACGAAGGTGTCCCACTCCATCTTGAGCAACTCCGCCTGGTCTGGCTCGCCCGGGTAATAGGAGGTCATGAGGCCGCGCAAGGCCCAGGACCCGAACTCGGTGACGAGGATCGGCTTACCGGCGTGTGCTGCGCGCAGTTCCGAAAAACGCGAGTGAATCCCCTCCGGCGCGGCGGTAAGTCCGCGAATCTCCGGGGGATTCACCCCGAAGTAGACATTCACGGAGTTCACGTGAGTCTCGTCCAGCACCCGGTCCTTGGGCCACTCGTTGCTCGGCTCGATGACGAGCCGTGTGGGGTCCAGGCTGCGCGCGAGTTTCACGAGTTCGACGTTGCCCTGCGCGACCATCTTGGAGATACGCGCGTACTCCTCGCCCTTTTCACGTGGCTGAATCCGGTTCTCGTTGCTGACGCTCCAGAACACGATGCTGGGGTGATTGCCCAGGGTTTGGATCATCTCCTGGAGCTGCGCGCGTGCGGCTTCCAGGTTCTTCTCGGAGTGGCCCAACCGGCCCCACTGATACAGGGGCACCTCGCACACGGCGAGGAATCCCCAGCGGTCCAGCGCGGCGTAAGTATCTTGCGCGTAGGGATAGTGACAGCGGAGGGCATTGGCGCCGAGGCTCTTGATCAGCGTCAGGTCGCGTTCCAAGCCCGCGCCCACTGTGGTCATGCCGGAATCGGGATAGTTCTCATAGCGGTTGACGCCCTTGATGAGGATTGGCTTGCCGTTCAGCAGGATCTGCGTGGGGCTCACCGAGATGGTGCGGATGCCCACCGGCGTGTGCCATGTGTCACGACAGCGGTCTCCTCCCGCCTCTCTCAATTCAAGTGTAAGGCCGTAGAGGTAAGGGTCGTCCGGTGACCAAAGGTGGGCATTCGCGACAGGCAATGCGATGTCCGCCATCGGTGATTGCGTGGAAACATCCACTCGCGTGGACGTAACTTCGTTTTGACCCGCATCGGTCAACCGCGCGCTGATATAAACCGCATGCGCGGGCTGCGGACCCTGCTCCGCCATTATACGTACGCGTACGACCGCAGGTTCAGCAAGGGCGTCTGTCGTGACGGTTACGGTTCTGATGTGTGTGCGATCCTTGACGAGCAACCGCACCGGGCGGTACAAGCCGCCGTGATCCCACCAATCGTGCCGTTCCATGGGAACGCGTTCGAGCAAGGACTTATTGTCTACAGAGACGGCGAGTGTGTTTTCCTGGCCAAAGCGGAGAAGGTCGTGAATCGGAAAACTGAACTGCGTGTAACCGCCTTCGTGCGTGCCGGCTTTCACGCCGTTTACATAGAGCACGGTTCTGTAGTTGGCGCCGTCAGAGACGAACTCAATGTATCGGTCCGCCCATTCCTGTGGGATGAAGGCTTCGCGGCGGTACCAACCCTGCCCCTCGTAGCTCCAGAGGTCTTCAAACTGTGTGTTCCAACTGCCAGGGACTTCGATGTCCCACCACAGGGAATCATCGAAACCCGGGAGCATCCATCCGGCGTGTTTCTCATCATTCGCACCTTGTGCCCCAGCCGTGCTGGTGCCTTCTCTCGGGAATTCATGATTCGCTTCGATCTCCTCGAACGCGGGGAAAAAGCGCCAGATTCCGTTGAGACTGACAGAGATGGGGAAGCCTGAATCAGGCTCTCCCAAGGCGGTAGTCATCAGTCCCGCGCACACGGCTATCCACGGCAGCACACGCGACATGACCGTCCCCTCCTTCGCCGATCGCGCGATTCGTCTTGTCTCGCGCCTACGGTTTTTTCATGAGCCAGGCTTCCGACACGAGCGTACCCCAGCCGCCGGAGTTGCGCCATTGCTCTACCGTGACCCGATCGCCGGCAGCGACATCGGCGGCCTTTTCGAAGCGAACGATCAACTCGCCGTCCGCGGTCGTCTCTTTGGGGATGTCGTACACGAAAAAGTCGCTCATGACTTTGGGCAGCACGATATCGCGAATGAGAGGGACATCATCGGCGTAGATGGTCTCGGACTTCTGGTTCATTCGATACGCGTAGCGATCCTGGAACCAGGGACGGACCAGCGTAAACCTGATGCGATAGGATGCGCTCGGATCGAGGCCCCGGTAGTGGAAGGTAACGCCTTGCGCCTCGTTCTGCGTGAAGTGCATCGAGCGCTGACTCGGCCGGTTGCCCTCCGATAGCATGCCCTGTACATATGGCTGGCCGTGATCGTAAGGATAGCCGAACACCACGTTGGGCGCCGGATTGAAAGTGCCGCAGTTGTCGTAGAAGCCGCCCTCGCCCGGGTCTTCGTAAGCGACGATCATGTGCAGGAGTTCACGCTTCTCGTCCGGCGGGGTGGCGAGGGCACGCTCCAGTTGGCGCTTCAGCCAGCCCAGGCCGATGTAGTCATGTTTGAGGTTGTAGAATCCCTCACTGCGGACGCCGTAGAGTTCGTTGCTTTCTTCACCTAGCCGGCCCGCCTCCTCGCGCAAGCCCGTCATCTCTGGTGTCTCCTTCAATGCATCGAACCACGGCAGGATGGCGGCTATCGCCTTGTCGAGGTCATCGCGCTCAAGGATGCGGGCGACACGTTTCTCCACGCGTGCCTGCAATTCCTTTTGCTGGGTCACATCGAGTTTAATGTAGCGATCGATGGCGCCCTTCTGCATGTACTCGCGCCATAGCCAATTGCCGTCCATGTAGGTGGCCGGCATGAGTTTGCCCGCGCGCTTCACGCATTCGTAGTATTCTTCGATGCTCACCTTCTGTGTGATGGACGTCTCGAGATCTTCCTCCAGGTACTCCTCCATGAGAAAGATCGCCTTGGCCATATCGGGTGCAGCTTCGGGACCGAACCACGTGCGGCAGTATTCATCGACCACATCTTCCACGCTCGTTTGGGGCTTCCAGAGTAAACGCTGCCACATCCACTGGTTGAAATGATCGTGCGTGCCGCTGGAATGGGTGATATCGCCGTCGCCGTAGCGGTTCACCTCGCCGAACAGCCAATGATAGA
The DNA here is from genome assembly GCA_020847495.1 of Candidatus Hydrogenedentota bacterium. Taxonomy (GTDB): domain Bacteria; phylum Hydrogenedentota; class Hydrogenedentia; order Hydrogenedentales; family SLHB01; genus JAHDWY01. Next base: position 6,260 of record JADLCA010000564.1, read on the forward strand.
AGCGCGGCCACGCGTAGAAGGTGAGGCGGTCATAGACCATGGTGATGGCCTGGTCCGGGCGCCGTTCGTAGATGAAGTGGTTCCACGGTGGCGGCTGATCGCCATTGCGATCGGCGCGCGGGTACATTTGGACGTACGCATGCTGTGCGTAGCGCCAATGGGTGATTTCATTGTAGTGGATGAGCGTTTGCTCTGGAGGCAATTGGTGGATGATCTCCTGATTGTAGCGGTCGAAGGGTCCGAAGCCCGGGTGGAGGAAGAGATCCATGCGGTGCGTCTGGCGATGTCCGGGTTGCCAGCTCATAGCATCGGACCCGGGGCCATAGTTCCAGGCCCAGAGCCATTCCCGGGGCTTCTCCTGCAAGTATTTGAATATGGCTTGATCGTCTTCGTCGTCGAACTTCTGATTGGTGAACGAAATGCGGGTTGTGGGATGGTACTTGTGGACGATATTCGCCATTTGCTCGACGACTTTGATGAAGGTCAAACCGTAGGGATTGCAGCGGTCGCATTCGCAGCCGCCTCCATCACCACCAACGAATTTCACGAGGTCAAAGGTGGGCGCCTTCTTCCAATACGCATCGCAACGTTCCAGTTGTGCCTGGACCGCTTCAGGAACCGACAGGCAGATGTACCCGCCACGGCCGATGGACTCCTTGCCTTCCCATTCGGGAGGGCCGCTGCCGATGTTGGGGCCGTAACCATCTTCCGTCATGAGCCCGTACGACTTGATGAAGTCGAACATGGGACCCGGCTCCGTGGAGAGGACGTTCGCGCCCGCCAACGCGGAATCCAGTATGTCGCGCTGCGTTTCTTCGTCCGTCCAGTCCCGGGCTCTTCCTTTCTCCTTGATGATGCCGCTCTGGCCATACTGTGTGCCGCGAATCTCGAAGGCGGGGGCGGTGCGCACGTTGAGGCTTTGCGGAAGCAGGATGCTGTGCTCGGCGAAAACAATCCGTCTCAGGATTTCCCCCACAGCGTACAGGGTGCCGCGCTCGTCGAGACCCGCCGCGACGAGGAAGGAAGGATTTGCGCTGACG
>JADLCA010000565.1 GCA_020847495.1 Candidatus Hydrogenedentota bacterium
CGGCTCCACCCGGTTGCGGAAACGCTTGTAGTACTCGGCGAAGCGCCTCATGCGCGTTTGGTGGTCGGCGACCGCGTCGCGGTAGTCCTGCTCCACGCGCAAACCAATCCGCTCGATCTCTCTCGGGTGCAGCGTCATCATCTCTCCGGTTGCCCTCGAAGTACTCATCGACGGGCCACAAGGGATAGGGATGCAGCGTGGCCCAGGCCCAGCCCAGCTTCTCCTCCGCGCGGTACACCGCGTGGAAGTAGTTCCCTCGGCTGAGGTTCACGCGCGCGGCCACCTCGCGCCACTCGCCGCCCAGCCACATCGCATGGTGAAACACTCCAAACTCGGTTGTGTCGAGCACCCGCTTGGCTGTCAGCCATGCGTCCGCCCGGAACTCGGCGGAAGGGAGGAACCATGCGCCGCCGCGTTTGTGCCTCACATCGAGGCCGTAACCCTCACGCGCCCGGCGCAGCACTATTCTGCACACGCGGCGAAATACGCACGCGCACACCCGCCTCGCTCGCCGGCCTTGCCACCATCCGCCGCCGCCACAGTACACGCAACGCTCATCGGCCATCACGCCGGGGCTGCTTCCACCATCGAGGTTCCGCCACTTCCGCCTCATCGTATTTCACCGGCTTCAGTTGCCCCTCCGCGACCACGCGCGGAGCCTGCGTCATGCCCACCGCCGCCAGCGCCAGCGCGATCACGCAATCGTCGTGACACCCCCGCTGTCCCATCGCCTTGCCGTCCTCGCGGTAGACGAACGTGCGCAGCTCCTGTAAGGTCACCGCGTCGCGCACGATCACCGTCATCTCGCGCAACGCGCGGTCGAGCGCCGAGATCAACTGCGTCTTCGAGGTCGCCGTCGTCATCCAGCCCACCTCGTGCGCCGTGGGCGGCCTCGGATCATCCGCGTCGCGCCGCCGCGTGTAGAAGTGCGTCGCCGGATAGTCCTGCTGCAGCAGACCCTCGATGAAGCCCATCTCGTTCGCCTCCGGCGCAAGGAAGGCCGTGTTGTACCAGCGCCCCAGGTCGCACACGTACCGCGCGAAGGCATACGGCGTCAGCCGCGCCCGCAGCACCGCCACCTGCTCGCCCGTCTCGGCCTCGTGCACCGTGGCCACGCTCCAGTCCGGGTCCACCGTGCCCATCTCCTCCCCGACGTCCTTCCCTTTCGACGGGTCCGCGCCAATCACGTAGCGCTTCTTCGGCCCAGGCCGCTTCCACACCCGCAGCGCTCCCAGGCCGTCCTCCCGCGCGACGAATTGCGGCTCGATCCGCGTCCCCACCCGCGCCATCTCGAGTTCTCCCGCCAGCGGATCACGGATCACCGGCATCCGCTCCACGCTGCGCAAATCGAATCGCGGCCTACCGCTCGTGAGGAACGCCACCTCCGGGCTGTGCGGGAACTCCTGATTGAACGTGTCGAGCGATCCCTGGCAGTCGGTCTGGATCTTCCAACGCCGCCACGCGAGCTGCTCGGGCTTGAGTCCGTACATCTCGCGCAACGCCGTCTCCTCGCGCGAGAGCGACCGCTCGAACGCCGCCATGTCCTCGATCGCGCGGATATACTCGTCGAGTTCCCACCAGGCGAAGAACATCGCCCCGAAGTCCGACCCCGCCTCGCTCGCCTGCCGCCACAAATCGTAGAACGGACCGCCCATGCCGTTCGCCGTCGATTCCACGATCAGCGTGGTCAGCGGGTCCACCGGCATCGATCCCGACACGCCGCGCATCAGCAGCGCCGCGTTGCGATAGAAGGCGTACTCCGACAGCAGCACGTGACGATAGGAAAAAGAGCGCCCGCTGTCGGTGTCCTCCGCCGTGCGAAAGTCAATCCGCGAGCCGCCGTCGAATTCGATCGTCTCGTTGTCTCGCCGCGCCCGCACCGGCAACATCCGCAGCCCGTGGTACGGCCTGTAAGAATCCACGAACTGGCTCATGTAGTTGTACAGACTCGCCGTGCGGGCCTTGATGTCTGCCATCACCAGCGCCTGCTGCCCCGGCAGAAACGCCACGCGCTTGAGGATCTGAGCGCACGAGCCCACGCTCATGTGAACCTGCCGCGCCTTCAGCACCACTTGGCGCACAGGCAGTCCGCGCGATTCCTGCCTGCGAATGCACTCCTGCTGCTTGCGCTGCGCCGCCGTCAGCTCGAGCGGCACCGTCACGCCCGCTTTGTCGCGGATCGACAGTGACGACCGGCAGAAATCCGCGTGGTCGCGGAGTCCCTCGACGATCTGTTTCGCGCGTCCGGTGTCCATTGGGCAACTACGTCACGAGAAAGGAGGACGCGCGTGAACGAAGGATTTCCGATCTGGCCGCCCATCCCGCCCGGCTTGTACTAAGCATTGTCGGGCTCCTCAACCGGGGGCCCATCCCCTCCACAACATGAGAATCAGCGCGGCGATCACGCACGCCAAGGCGGCGTACGCCGCGCGTTCCACGCGCCTCCCGCTCTCCTCGATCTGGCGCGAAGTCTCCCGCACCGCCCACTCCCAGTCGGCGACTTGAATGCGTACGGTGTCATTCACC
>JADLCA010000566.1 GCA_020847495.1 Candidatus Hydrogenedentota bacterium
CATTCTCGCAAAGATGCGGCGGCAAAGTCACTCTGCACATGGGCATCGGCCCTAAACACCGGGCGGCAACTCACGAGCGGCAAGCGATGTTTAGGTCCATGCCTCGGCCTTCTCCACAACGCGCCGCACTTCAAGCGCTTGTGCCAATAGTGTATGCGCTCGCCCTCAAACGACGCGGCGGATTTGGCTAACGCCGAGACGGCAACCGCCAACGCTTCGCGTGGATATCTCCTGCAGCAGCAGTACTTGCGATTTCCAAACCCCTGACCGCACGTCGCAGTGGCTGATATCCGCCTCTTGACAAGTTCCGTCAAGTGTATTAAACTTTTAAGACATTAAGTCTATGGGCCGAGGAGAGGCAAACGATGGAATTCCACCTCGCTTCCGATGACGGAACACCCATCTACCGTCAGATCATGACCCAAGTCCAACATATGATCGCCTCTGGGCGATTGCGCCCGGGGGATCAGATGCCGTCGGTGCGCGCCCTGGCGAGCCAACTACTCGTCAATCCGAATACGGTCGGGAGGGCCTACAAGGACCTCGAAGCGATGGGGTTGATTGAGCCGCGCCAGGGATCGGGAACCATCGTTGCGGAAGGTGGCTCACCGCTCGCGCGGAGCGAAAAGCGGCGAATCATCATCGGCCGCATCGATGCACTGCTCGTAGAAGCCCGTCAACTCGGATTCTCGATCGAGGAAGTCAAGAATCTCATGGACAAGCGTGATGCGGCCATGGGAACGAAGCGAACCGCATGAAGGCGCCCAGAGGGTAACGCATGGACACGATCATTGAAATCTCTCAACTGGATCGCCGATACGGATCCTTGGCCGCGCTGGATGATGTATCACTGACGGTACCCCGGGCCGGCGTATTCGGTCTTGTGGGAGAAAACGGTGCGGGCAAGACGACGCTAATCCATCACATCCTGGGGCTGCTGCGCGCACAGCGAGGTGCCGTTCGCGTCTTCGGGCTTGACCCGGTGGCTGAACCGGCGCGCGTGCTGGGCCGTGTTGGCGTTGTTACTGAGGACAGGGATCTGCCCGCCTGGATGCGTGTAGAGGAGCTTATGCGATTCACACGCACCTTCTATCCGTCATGGGATGACGCGTACGCGGAAGAACTGCTCAAGACTTTCGGTCTGGATGCGAGCGCCCGTATAGGCACCCTATCCCAAGGGCAACTGGCCAAGGCAAGCCTCCTCGTGGCGTTGGCTCATCGTCCCGATCTCCTTGTGCTCGACGAACCGTCATCAGGACTTGACCCCGTTGTTCGCAGAGATATTCTCGAAGCCATCGTGCTCACGGTGGCCGACTCGGGACGCACCGTCTTCTTCTCCTCCCATTTGCTCGATGAAGTGGAACGAGTGTCCGATCGCGTGGCCATGATGAAGTCGGGGCGGCTTGTGCTCAATGCACCCACAGATGCATTGAAGAACGCCCATCACCGGTTAATTGTCCGGGCCCGGACGAAACGAGAGGCTCCTCCGAACAGTCCAGGGACCATTTCATGCCGCGGGCAGGGTCCTGAGTGGACGCTCCTGTGTGTCGGCGAACTGGATCGTCTTGCGCACACGGCGCAAGGATGTGGTTTGGACATAGTGCTAAGCGAGACGCCCTCCCTGAACGAGATCTTCGTGGCACGCTGCGCGTTACCTGCCGTTGCGCAGGAGCGCTTCAATATGTCCGTTTCCCAAGAGGCATGAAGAGTATGTTTCCAGGAGGAGGACTTGTCTGGGCGGAATGGCAACGAGTACGCAAGGCCTTGGGTATTGGACTTGCGCTGCAGGTCGCTGTCATTGCCTTCATTTTGGGGCGACGCCTTACTGCCGATGGCGTCCCCGTTTCTGACAGCGTGACGCTGGGCTCCTTTGCAGTCGCTGTATACCTCATTGCCGTGCTTCTCCTGGCACAAAGCACACCGCGCGAAATGCGGTTTTCGATACCCAGGCGCTACTATCTTCTGCCCATCGGTACGGCTAGGCTCGTGTTCTGGTTGTTCGCTTTTCGCTTGTCTGCAGTACTTTTCACAGCAGTACTGGGTGCCGCCGGCAACGTGTTGGCGGGAGCGGAATCGGATACATGGTTGACGCCGCTGCTTGGGTTTGCCGTCGTCTTCGCCGTGTTGCAGACGCTCGTTTGGTTAGCGCCTTGGGCTGGTCACTGGGCCACCTACACGATCTCCCTGCTTGTGCTCGGCCCGATCGCCGCATTCATTCACACCCGGTACGGGGCATTGCTGCCGGACCAGTCCCTCCAGGGAATCGTGCTATCCATAGGGTGTGTCTGCGCCTCCTATATCATCTCTTGTCTTGCGATTCGCTCACTTCGGAGCAGTGGGCAGGCGCGCAGCCGATTCGCCGGGGGTTCGCTTCAGACCGCCGCTGTTCATCCGGGTCGCTCGCACAGCTTCACCCACCCGGCACTGGCCTTGTCTTGGTTCGAATGGCGTGATACCAGTTCGAGCGTGACGGTCTTCTTCGCGGGTCTTCTTCTGGCCATGACCAGCTTGCTTCACATTGGGAGCTGTTTGGAGAAAATTGGTGGTGGCGAAGCGGACTTTCAACGTCAATGGATGAATGGGTTCTTCCTGCTCTTGTCCACGGCCGTTCTTGCACGGCTCTGGATGGGAACGCAGCGGGTACTACATTCCCGGCGGGGGCCGGACGGGTATCTCCACAGGCTTCCTCTTGGTGATGCGGACTTGGCAGAACGGAAGATCGTGAACGCGGTAATCGCGGTTCTGGCATGGTCCGCCGTTCTGGTGGCGGGCACGATAACACTATCGGCGTTGGCCCAATGGGTGAGTTCTCGTTCCGTGGCATCGGTCCTGCCAGCGGAACCCATGTGGGCGTTTCTGCCAATCATTCTGGTATCCACGTGGGTCGCCTATTGGCAGGGCGGGCTGGTTCTTTTGGGCACCATGGGATTCCTTGCCGTGACATGGATGCTGAAAGAGTTCGCGCCAACGGCGGTCTTCGATACCGCCGCTTCCCCGGCAACGGGCCTGTTCGCTGCCACAAGTCTGTGCGCTGCCGTTGCGGCGCCTTCGTTCCTGAGAGCGTGGAGGTATCGCCTGCTGTCTGTGCGCGACCTTTCCCTCTGTGTGGGTGCGATGGCAGGCATTTGTTTTGTGTATACGTTTCTATTCCGGACCTGTGGCTTTCTCGAAGCGTTCACGGACATCAAGCTGTGGCTTTTCAGCGGAGCATTGTCACTTCTCGCGGTGAGCCCGTTTGCCGCCGCACCCTCTGCAGTCTGCCGCGCACGTCATCGGTGACCTTGGGTGCTTCACCGCCGCCCGCGAAGCCGGCCGCGGCGCGTTCCTCCTCGGTCTAACTGTGAAGGGAAACACTACGATGAAGTACGGGCTCCCTCGATTTCTCGGAATAATAGCTGGATTGGTATGCACGTTCGCGGCGATTGCCGGGCGGGTCAGCGCCGAGCCTCCGGCGCTTCCTGCGTTCAAGGGTACGATAATCTCATTCGATATGAATGCGCAGACAGGCCGTATCGCGCTTCTGTTTTCGTCATGGCGCGAGGGCCTTCGGATCGAGATTGTGGACGGCCGCACAGGCGAACGGCTTGGTGGCGTCCCCGGTAGTCTCGCGCCTACGACGCCGCGCTTCTCCCCCGATGGAGAAACGCTACTGTTCGTGGATGCGGTTGGAAATCTGCACCTGTTGGATTTGCGCACCCAGGCCACTACCCCCATCCTCACAGACACCGCATTCGAAGCGGTCTTTCCCAGTTGGGACCCGGCAGGCGTTTCCATCGTCTACTACCAAAGGCCGCGGAATCGTGCCGCCGGCATGTCCTCCCATTTGCACTCTCTGGATGTCGCCACATCGCACGTGGAACAACTTACTGACGATTCCGCCGCTTTCGACATTACCCCAGTCTGGTCGCCCGACGGCCGGTACGTTTCGTTCCAACGTATAAGTGGAACTGGGCCACGGCGGACCCATACCGCGTGTCTTGTCGGCAGCAACGGCGGTGAAGTGATTCCACTCCTTCCTGATTCGACTGGCGAGAGTGTGGTGAACAGGTATCAGTGGTCACCGGATGGCAAAGCTATTCTCGTCATGAAGCAACGGGAGAGCGCAGACACCAAATCTAGCGTGGGTTCCTTGTCCATGGTGAACGTTGACGACCAGACGATCCGCTGGTCCATTGAGCACGAAGGGCTTGAGGATGCCGCCTGTTTCCCTGATGGTTCCGGGTTGCTTGGCATCTCCAAGAACGCTCTTCTCTGGATTGACCATGAAGACGGCCAAATCATGTCACGCTTCAGTCTTGAGGACTCGGGCCCGTGCAAGCAGGAGGTCACGGGGCCTGCGGTTGGATTCGGGAAAGAAGGGGAGGCCGTTGTCTACCTCAACGAAGACGGATCGCTTTACCGCATTCAACGGGACGGAACAAGCGTGCTGCTCGCGGCGTCATCTCCCGAGCCATTGCCTCAATTCAAAGAGGAGGAGTACGCGATCGAGTCACAAGATGGATTCTCCATACCGGTAAAACGGTACATGCCCTCCGATCCCAAGCCCGCAGCCGTGATGTTGGTCGTCGGTGGGCCCGGCGCACCCGTCGACCCCACGCTCGATCCTCTCCTGCCCCTCCTGCTCGAGGCGCACTACGAAGTGATCGCGCCGGTCTATCGGGGCTGCAATGGCTACGGTCCCGGGCACCTCGCTGCAAGCAGAGGCGAGTGGGGCCGTGCGGATGTTTGGGACATCGTGTCGGCAGGAAGAGACTGGAAGCAGCGTTTCGGGAGCGGGCGGGCCCTGGTGCTGGCCGGATACAGTTACGGCGGCTATCTCACCCTCTTGTCTCTGGCACACGACAACGCACCGTGGGAAGCGGGAGCGACACTGTGGACCATGGTCAGTATTCAACAGCCACTTCTCGGTATGATCGAAGCGAGCTTGCCAGCCGCGAGCGAAGCCCGAAAACGGGCACTCGCAGAGCGGTCACCGATCGCACAGGCCTCACTCATTAGTCAGCCGGTGCTGCTTCTGCAGGGAGCGCTCGACGGAGCCGCCACCATGAATGAAGTCCAGCTTCTGCATGAGAAGATTGTTCGCAGCGAACTCATAGTCTACGACAACGACGGCCACGGCCTCTTTCTGAACCGGGCCGACATGCTCAATCGACTTACCGCATTCATTGACAGCATGTCACCCGGCAACGAGAAAGTGCTTTCTCCCCCGCTGTAAGAGCCGCGGCGCAGAGTCTTTTGCCCTAGGAAGATGTATAGGCCTGCAGTATCTCCGCGAGCCGCGATTGCCGCGCGGCATCTATGCGTGCGGAAGTCCGGGCGCCGAGTTCAAGGGCTTGCTCGCGCGCAAGCTGGGTGGTGTCCTTGCTTCCTCGGGCTTCCCACAGCGCGCGCGGCCCGCGCACAGCGACTCGCGGTGTGAAGAACTCGTTGCCGTGAAGTCGCTCGAGCGTGTGATAGGCGGTGAGATACCCGGTGCCGCGAGGGCCGATCTCCTTGACGAGGTCCTTGGCGATGGTGGCATCGTTTATCTCGATGCCCCGGGCGATACGACGCGACATGGCGGAAATCTCCTCATCCATGATGAGTTGTTCGTCGCTGCATGTCATGCCGGTGGCGAACATACCGCAATTGACGACTAGGTCATTCCCTGCCGCGACGGCGCAGAAGGTGCTGAAGGTCTTTTCCCAGGCGTTTTGCTCGTCGTGGGCGTGGTTGTCGGAGTTCGGGGCGGTGGTATGCGAAGGAATGCGGTAAAACCGGGCAAGCTGGGCGCCCGCAATTCTGCAGATGGATGTTTCCGCCGAGCCCACAAGAGCGTAGCCGTTCCGCATGTCGGTCGTGGTCCATGAATTCGCATACAGGACTTTGGCGCCGGGCTGGAGCAGTTGACTGATCGCCAGTCCGGACAGCCACTCCGCATTGTTCACGGTGAGCAACCCCGCCAGCGTATACGGTGCCGTAACGCCCGCGTTCGGCTCGGGCAGAATGGCGAGTGGTACCCCGGCGCGCACGGTGTCCTCCACCCCTTCGAGCACGGGACCTTCCCAGAAGAGCGGGCTCGTCGGAGAGAACTGGCTTATGCCGTAGGGCGTCTGTTTGAGATCGCCCGGGACGGCCGCCTCAAGCATGCGCATTACCGCGCGATTTACAGCAGGATTGTCCGTTGAGAAGAAGATAGGCTTCCGGCTGTTCTCGATGCACGCCTTGACGGCGTACAGCAAAGACGCTTGGGGGACGGAGACATCTTGTGGCATGACCGGAATACCGATCATGTCGATGCCTCCCAACTCTTCGCAGATGCGGGCAAACCGCTCCACATCGGCCACCGTCGAATTGCGGGTCTCCCCGGTGTTGGAATCCACCCAAAACACGGCGTTGTGGCCTGCCGCGATCTTCGGCATTCCGCCGCCGAGAGTGAATGCGAATTGCCCTTCTCGATCGAATACGTCGAACTGGTGCGGCGCGTGGCTCAGGGCGTCCTCGACACAAGCACGTGGAAATCGCACGAGTTGGTTTTCGCGATCCACGGGAAGACCCAAGCGCCCGAGGAAATCGAGTGTTTGTGGACGGAGCACTTTAACGCCGCAGGTTTGAAGGATGTCCAGCGAGGCGTCATGGATCTTCTTGATCTCGGTTTCGGACAGAACACTCAAGGTCGTCAGCTGCATGTTGGTATCCCCGATTAAGATTCGCCACTCATCTAAGGCCGATCACGCGCCGCGGCTGCACTCACCAGAATATGGCGTAAATTGTGGCGTATAAGCTTCCCAGAACCAACCACCAGAAGCCCACACGCCGGTATCACACGGCGTTTACCGCGGCCTGTTCCGGAGGGAGCTTGAGCATCGCGAAGGTCCATTGCATATTCCGGGCTTCTTCACGTTCGACGGGCGCGGTGACGAGGCTCACTCCCACCATGAGCGCGACACAGAAGATGAACGTCACGCCGCCAAAGACCAGCATGGACATGGGAAGAAAGTGGTAGACCTGCTGGAGATAGGGAATGAGCATCAGCGGGAAGGAGGCGGCCATAGTCACCGTGGCGGCGGTGCTGGTCGCGCGACGCCACAGAACTCCCACGAGAAAGACGGCCACCGTGGGTCCTGCGAGCAGCACCCACACCTCCTGGCAATAGGCGAAGATGTGCTTCCACATCCCGATGAGGGGCACGCAGCCCAGCGCGACCAGCATGGCGATAAGCCCGGCATAGCGGCCCACACGGATCAACTTTTCCTGCGCAGCCTCCGGGTCGAAGAATCGCTGATAGATGTCAATGGTAAAGACCGTGGACGTCGAATTGAGCAGCGACGAAATCGTGGACATGATTGCGCTGACGAGAGCGTCCAGAATCACCCCTTGCAGACTCACCGGGACGAGTGTAAGCACGAGATAGGGATAGGCCGTGTTGGGGTCTTCGAGGTTGGGGTTCAGCGCATACGCGATCATGCCTGGGAACGACACAGCAAGCGCAAGGACCAGCCCCAGTACGCCGCAGAACAGCATGCCCATCTTGGCATGCCATTCGTCCTTGGCGCCCAGGCAGCGCTGGTTGATGAACTGATTGGTGCAGTAATACCAGACATTCGTGACAAGGGCGAGCACGAGCATCGAGGTCCATGGCAATTCCGGGTGATCCACAGGCAGCATCAGGTGTGCCCTGTCGCCCGTTCCCAAAATGGCCGACCAACCGCCATCGACACG
>JADLCA010000567.1 GCA_020847495.1 Candidatus Hydrogenedentota bacterium
GTACGGATGGTTGCTCGGAACATTTCACGGCGGCAATTCTTGCGGACTTCGGGCGCGGCGCTTGGCGCCGGCGCCTGGTCGCTTGCTTACTCGCGGCGGGTTTCCGCGATCCCGCGCACGCCCGGTCCGAACGACCGGATTGTGCTCGGATTCATCGGCGTGGGGGGCATGGGCCGCTCCCATTTCGACCGCCTACTCGCGCATCCGGATGTACACATTGCCGCTGTTGCCGATCCGGACAGCCAGCGCCAGCAGGACGCCAAGGCAAAGGCCGCCGAATCCAAGGTCGCGATCGACGCCTACACAGACTTCCGAGAACTGCTCGAACGCGACGATATTGACGCCGTTTTTGTCGCCACGCCGGACCATTGGCACGCCCTGGCCGCAACCTCCGCCATGCAGGCCGGCAAAGATGTGTATTGCGAGAAGCCTCTCGCCCTGACCATCGCCGAAGGCCGTGCCATTGTCGATACTTCTCGCCGCTACGGCCGGGTCTGCCAGATGGGAACCCAGCAGCGGAGCGACTGGTGGTTTCGCCACGCCTGCGAAGTCGTGCGAAATGGGCGTATCGGACAGGTCACTAAAGCCGTGTGCTTCTTCGGGTCCAATCCCTACCAAGCCTGGCAACCGGACGAGGAACCCCCTGCGACATTCGATTGGAACCTGTGGTTGGGCCCCGCGCCGTGGCGGCCCTTCAACCGCGCCATTCAGCCCTATAACTTCCGTTACGTCCGCGACTACTCGGGCGGCATGTTGACCGACTGGGGCGTACACCTCTTCGACATCGCGCAATGGGGTCTCGGCAAGGACGCGACCAGTCCGAAACGCGTCGAAGCGCAGGGCCGCATGTACGCCGACAACATGTACGAATTCCCGAAGGTCATGCAGATTCAATATGACTACGGCGACGTACAGCTCGAATGGGTGCAGGGCGCCGACGAAAACGTGGAACAGGGACAGGGCTACGGCACCAAGTTCTTCGGAAGCGACGGCGAAGTGTTCGTCAATCGAGGCGGATACAGGCTCCATCCCAAGTCCGGAATAACCATCGACGAAAACATCGGCGGCAATGATCTCCGGCTGTATGAAAGTCCGGGGCATCATCAGGACTTCTTCAACTGCATGCGAACGCGAACGCTGCCGATCTGCGACGTGGCCACGGGCCACCGTTCGACTTGTATTTCCCATCTTGGCAACATCTCGTTCCGCCTGGGCCGTCCGCTCGAGTTCGATCCTGATGCCCAGCGTTTCGTGAACGACGACGCGGCCAACCACATGCTCGAAAAGCCGATGCGTGCCCCGTGGCACCTCTAAGTGGAGTTTTGCGCCCATGAAACCAGTCGCAGCCGCCTTCCTGTTTGCCTTTGTTGCGTTCGCCGCACGCGCTGACGTCGACGAGTTGACGACTGCACTCTCCGACGCAAACGGCGAAGTCCGTCTCGCCTCGATTGAATCCATAGCACCGGGCCAATATGGCGCGGACGCCATCGGGCCCCTTGCCAATCTCCTCGATAATCTCAATCCCGCCATTGCGGGGGACGCCCGAGTCGCGCTCGAACGCATCGTGGGTCCGCTGACGCGGGAATCCTCCGGAAGGGCATCCGCCAGCGCCGCGTTGTGTGCGGCACTTACCACGCTGGAGAACCCCGCGGGGAGGCGCTGGGTCTACTGGCTCATTTCATACACGGGCGGAGAGGAAGCCATCGCTCCGCTTTCCGCTCTCCTCGATAGAGACTCCGAGACTGCCATGGCGCTTTTGGCGCTCCAATCGATCGGGGGACAGGCCGTCGCGGACGCGTTACTGGAGAAGATGCCGGAAGCGAACGATGAACGGCGCGTTGCCATCATCAATGTCCTGGGCGCCATTGGCGGCCCCCCCGCCATGGGCGCGCTCACTGAAGAGGCCAAGCGCGATGACGCCTTGGGGCTGGCAGCGGTTGAGGCCCTGGGCCGCATCGGCGCTTTGGAAGCGGAGCCGCTACTCTGGGAGCGATTGACCCGGCATGGAGAGCCCAAGGCCCTGTCCGCGTACCTGCGCATGGCGGAGAAACAGCCGAAGGTTGCCGCCCTGCCCCTGTACCAGAAGCTTCTGACCTTGAAAGGCGATTCCAAGGCGCGGTGTGCCGCACTGACGGGTGTTGGAAGATCGGGCGACCCCAATGCCGTCGAGATCATCCTTCCCTATCTTGCCTCGGAACGGTCCGATGTGCACGGCGCGGCCAGCAGCGCTCTGACCGCGCTTCCTGGGGAACAGGTCGATGCGTTTCTGACCAAGCGGCTCGATGACGCCGCGGCGCCCGTGCGCGCGACGATCCTGAGCGTGCTTGCCGCTCGCGACTCCGATGGCAGCCGGAAGACGGTTGAACGGGGCCTGCAGGACCCCGAGGAAGAAGTGCGATCAAGTGCACTGTCCATACTCGCCGAAACCGGCGACAAGAAGTATGCATCAGAGTTTCTCAGTCTGGCCAAATCGGATGATGTAACCATGAGGCCAATCGCCCTGCGCGGCCACCTGAATCTGGCGGATGCCGCTTTCGCAGGAGGAGATGCCAGTCTGGCGCTCACCATGTATCACACCGCTCTGGATATCGCGGACCATGATGCCGAACGCAAGAGGGCCCTGTTGGGCCTCGCCCGCATCGCCAGTCCGGACTCTCTGGCGTACCTGGAGAAGCTGGCAGGTGTTGAAGGGGTGCGCGAGGAAGTGGGCCTGTGCGCGTTGGCTATTGCCGACAAGAACAGGGACAAGGATCCGGCCATGGCACGCACCATTTATCGCCGCATGGCGGTAGAGTCCCCAATCGTCCTGCAGGCGGCGCGTGCCGGTGACGGCCTGCGCGCCATGGGGGACTCCGTAGACGACGTCCCGCGCAACATGGGATTCATCTCCCGCTGGAAGCTCATCGGGCCTTTCCCCAGTTCGGACTTCAACGCGGTGTTCCCCCCTGAATCGGCCTACGAGCCCGATGCAGAATATGAAGGAGCCGAAGGGGCCAAGCTCCGCTGGACCGATCTGATCATCGATCACGTGCGCGGCATCGTGGAACTCGATCGCATTCTGAAGCCGAACGAGCAGGTCATCGCATACGCCTACACCGTGGTCGAGGTTCCGCAATCCATGTCCGCGCAGCTCTGGCTGGGCAGCGATGACGGCGTGAAGGTGTGGGTGAACGGAGAGGTGGTCCACTCCAACAACGCCAGCCGCCGCGTCAAGATCGACAACGACAAGGTGCCGGTCAACTTCGTCGCCGGCAGCAACACCATCCTTCTCAAGATCGTGCAGGGTGGCTCGGGCTGCGGTTTCTGCATTCGAACGATGACTGCGGATGGCATTCCCATCGTGCTTTCGACGGCGCTGTAGCCTGGCGCCAGCTATTCGAATCCTATACGCCCGCCTTTCACTGCGGGCGTCCTAGATTGTTCAGCTCTGGGGGATAATATTCATGGCACAATGAAAGCGCGGCGCCGCGGCATACTCTGGGGTCTGTCCGCCGCATCCGGGAATGGCGCGTCCCCGGTCCTTCATCTGAGATCTCAAATCTGAGATTTCAGATAGAGCTCAACCACGAGGTCACGGCTTCACCTGACACTCATTGGTCGATAAGTTCGCCGCAATGCGGGCAGCGCCGTTGCGCCTTGGTCCGCTGGATCTCTTCAATGAAACCCGCACCCAGAATGCCCGTGGGCAAGGCAAAGAAGCCTATTCCCAGGATCGCCACCGCCGCCGTGACAATTCGGCCGGCCGTTGTCACGGGGTACACGTCGCCATAGCCTACCGTGGTCAGTGTGGCCACCGCCCACCACATGGTCGACGGGATATCGGGAAACTGCTCCGGCTGTGCCTCGTGCTCAACTTGGTACATCACGGCGGACGCAATAATCAGGAGCAGACCCATCACGGCCCCCGTGAGCAGCAGTTCTTCCCGTTTCACGTGCAGGACACTCTTCACGACGTGTAGTGCGTGCATGTATCGTCCCACTTTGAGCACCGCGACGATTCGCATAAGACGCAAGGCGCGCAGATAGCGGAGGTCAAGTCCCCCAAATCCCGCGAAGTAGAAGGGGGCAATGGCTGCCAGGTCTATGATCGCCATCGGAGTAATCGCGTACCGGAGCCGCCCCACGAAAGCGCGATTGTATCGAACATCTTCCGCGCACGCCCAGAGGCGGAGCAGGTATTCGATGGTGAACGCCGCGACGGAGAATACTTCAAAGGCATACAGAAGCCTACCAAAACGTAGCTCCACGCTGTGGACCGTGCCGAGAATGACCGCCAGGACGTTCGTCGCGATGAGCGTGACGAGTGCTGCATTGACAACCCGGCTCAGTTTTCCCTCGCGCTTCTCATTCCCCAGCGTTTTCCAGACGGCACTGCGCAATTTCATGAGTTTCACCCCCGTAAAAAAGTCCCCGAGCGTGCACGGGCATGCGCGCTACAAGCACGATACTCCA
>JADLCA010000568.1 GCA_020847495.1 Candidatus Hydrogenedentota bacterium
CGCGCGAGGCAAAATGGAGCGGACGGGGCTCTACATGTATCCGTTATTGATCGCGCCCGCCGCTCATCTGCTGACGGTGCAGTGGCAACAGTCGAAATCCGAGGCCCTGCTGGCCTCCGCACTGGGTTTCCTGGGGTTTCAGGCGTGGCTGACGGAATACCTGTTTCAAGGGTACTGGTAGGGTGCCGGTACGAGAAAAACGGCATTTTGTCGATTTTTTCGGGATTTCGTTGGAAATCCCGAAAAGTACATTATATTGGGGCTTGACGGATAGCACCTATCCAATATATTGTGGTGGAGTGCGGTGGCCACGCCGCACGCTAAGCGGTACGCGCAGGGGTCTGGCCCGTTTCTGGGGACCGTGACGGGACAGGGTAGTCAGGATTTATTTGCTGCGGAAGGGGGGCTCATGTTTGAGCGGATTCGCAAGAGGGATGGAAGCACGGAGCGGTTCCATCCCGAGAAGATCACGTGGGCCATTTTCAAGGCGGCGGCCGCGTGCGGAGGCAGTGATTTCTCCCGCGCGGAGGAGTTGTGCCGGCAGGTAATCGAGATCGCCGACACGAAGTACGGCGTCGCGACGCCCGACGTGGAGAGTGTGCAGGACATCGTCGAGCAGGTCCTCATCAAGACCGGCCATGACCGCACCGCCAAGGCCTTCATACTTTATCGCGAGAAACGCGCGGGCGCCCGCAACATGAACGCGCTGATTGGCGCGACCATCGACATGTTCTCCGGCTACCTCAACGACCGCGACTGGCGCATCAAAGAGAACGCGAACACGCAGAAGAGCATCAACGGGCTGAACAACTACGTGCGCGAATTCTTCACGAAGAACTACTGGCTGCACGAGGTGTATCCCGCGGAAGTGCGCGAGGCCCACGAGAGCGGCGATGCGCACATCCACGACCTGGGATTCCTCGGGCCATACTGCGCGGGCTGGGATCTGCGTCAACTCCTCATGGACGGGTTCGGGGGCGTGCGGGGCAAGGTCGAGAGTTCGCCTGCGAAGCACCTGCGGTCGTTCCTCGGGCAGATTGTGAACTCGACCTTCACGACGCAGGGCGAGACCGCCGGAGCCCAGGCCTGGTCGAGTTTCGATACCTATTGCGCGCCATTCATCCGCCACGACGGGCTCACCTACGAGCAGGTCCGGCAGTCGCTCCAGGAATTCGTGTTCAACATCAACGTGCCCACGCGCGTGGGATTCCAGTGTCCGTTTTCCAATCTCACCTTCGACCTTACCGTGCCGGGCACGCTGCGCGACCAGGCGGTGATCATCGCGGGCAAACTCCAGGACTCCACCTACGGCGAGTACCAGGAGGAAATGGACCTGTTCAACCGGGCTTTCTGCGATGTGATGATGGGCGGCGACGCCAAGGGCCGGGTGTTCACGTTCCCGATCCCGACGATCAACGTGACCAAGGATTTCGATTGGGACTCGCCGTCGGTCGATGCGTTCATGCGGACCACGTGCAAGTACGGGATTCCCTATTTCGCGAACTACGTGAACTCCGACCTGTCGCCCGAAGACGCCGTGTCCATGTGCTGCCGCTTGCGTCTCGATACGAAAGAGTTGCGCAAGCGCGGAGGCGGACTGTTTGGCAGCAACCCATTGACCGGCTCTGTCGGCGTGTTCACGATCAACCTCCCGCGCATCGGTCACCTCGCGTCCACCGAAGCGGAGTTTCGCTCCCGTTTATGGCGCCTCGTGCACATCGGCAAGACATCGCTCGAGATCAAGCGCAAAATAATCGAGCAGCAAACTGAAGGCGGATTGTATCCCTATTCGGCGAACTATCTGCGGCACGTTAAGGAGCGCACGGGCGAGTTCTGGCATAACCACTTCAGCACGATCGGCGTCGTGGGAATGAACGAAGCGCTGCTCAACTTCATGGGCAAGGATCTCACGACGCGCGAAGGCCAGGC
The DNA here is from genome assembly GCA_020847495.1 of Candidatus Hydrogenedentota bacterium. GTDB lineage: Bacteria > Hydrogenedentota > Hydrogenedentia > Hydrogenedentales > SLHB01 > JAHDWY01. The sequence goes on from JADLCA010000568.1 coordinate 1,930, forward strand.
CTTTGCGGTGGAGACGCTGGCGTATCTGCGCGACCTGCTCATGGACATCCAGGACGAAACGGGCCACGTTTACAACCTCGAAGCGACGCCTGCGGAAGGCACAGCCTACCGCCTCGCGCGACTCGACAAAGCGCGCTACCCGGAGATCATCGCAGCGGGCAACGGCACGCCGTACTACACAAATTCGACGCAGTTGCCGGTGGGCTATACGGACGATCTTTTCGAGACGCTCGAGCTGCAAGACGAGTTGCAGTCCATGTACACCGGCGGCACCGTGCTGCATGCGTACCTCGGCGAGAGCGTGGACAGTATCGAAACGGCCAAACGGCTCATTCAGAAGGTGTTTGCGCGATACAAGCTGCCGTACCTGTCGATCACGCCGACATTCAGCATCTGCAACGAGCACGGCTACCTGCGCGGCGAGCACTTTGCGTGTCCGCAGTGTGGCGCGGAAACGGAAGTCTGGTCGCGCGTGACGGGTTACCTGCGGCCGCTGGCGAACTACAACGACGGCAAAAAACAGGAGTACATGGACCGGCGCAAGTACCGCCTGCCGGAATGCGGCTCGGCGGACGACGCCGCGGTGCTACCGGCCATCCTGGAGATGACATCATAGAAATCACGGGATTCCAGAAGTGCTCGCTGGTGGACTGGGATGGCCGCATCTGCGCCGTTGTGTTCACCCAGGGATGCAATCTGAACTGCTGGTACTGCCACAACCGGCGGCTTATTGCCCGCGCGCCGGAAGACCCGCTGATCCCCGAGGACCTGGTGCTGACCGAGCTTGAGCGGCGCCGCGGTTTTCTCGATGGGGTTGTCTTCAGCGGCGGCGAGCCCACGTTGCAGGCGGACTTGGCGGACTTCATGAGCAGGGTGCGCGCGCTCGGCTTTCCGGTGAAGCTCGATACCAACGGCACGCATCCCGACGTGCTCGCCATGCTGCTGAGCCAGGGCTTGCTGGATTATGTCGCCATGGACGTGAAGGCGCCGCCGGAGAAGCTTGAGTTCATCTGTGGCGGCATCAACGAAGCAGAAGCGATAGAGACCTCCATCAATCTGCTCTTGCTGAGCGACATTGATTATGAGTTTCGCACGACGGTGGCGCCACAGCTCACCCATGACGACGTGCTGAGTATCGCCCGCAACGTGCGCGGCGCGCGGCGCTTTGTGCTCCAGCAGTGCCGCGCGAGCGGCTGGCCCGGAGCCGACCGTATCCAGCGCAGCGGGCCGCGCCCCCATTCCGACGCGTGGCTGATGAACGCGGCCGCGGAAGTGCAGCGGATTATCCCCACCTGCAAGCTGCGCGGGTTGACGGACACGGCGGCCGTCGCGAGTTCCGGGTGAGTGTACGGCGCGCTTGGCCTCTGGCGCGGAATTCAAAGAACATCCCCCTTCACCCCCTTCAAAGGGGGACCTCTGCAACACTATATCTGTAGATAATAAGAAGCCTTGAGGGTGACACGTGGACGCTTGGCGCGAACAATGCACGGCCCGAAGGGCACGCGCAATGGTCCCTCTTCGAAGGGGGCAGGCCCGCAGGGCGGTGGGGGATGTAACGCGCCAATAGCGGCCGTTCGCGTACCGCGAAAACTCCGCCACCAGCCTGCCCCTATCGCAACGTCAGGTTGACGGTCACGTTCTCCTCGCCGCTGACTTCTACGGGTTGGGTCGTCATCTTCATGCTGTTGGGGTCTGGCGGACCTGGGCGACGCCCACCACGAGATTCTGATTCGCCACCCGAAAGGTGAAAGCTACAACTGCTTTTCGATCGGGCATATGGCCGTAACATGCTATCGAGATTCAGCTTATGCATTGCGTGACGCTCGTTTCCACTTGCCCTTTCTGGACTCAGTACTTCCTCGCTTTCCGAGCGCGGCAGCACAAGACCTCTCTCTCGCCCTCAGTGCCACTTGGGTTCACCGGGACTTTCCAGTTCTCTCGAAGTGACCGGGGCCTGTGTAGCGCCAAGCCAATCTCCTGAGCGAGGCAGTACCAGCATGCCGTCTTCTTCATCCTCAGCGTTTCTCAGCGAGCCTCGCGCCTTTGCGACGGGGTGTTCTCAAATCACGGGCGAGACACCCGTTCCCCCCTTGTTTGGTCTCCTTCTTGAGCCGGTGAAATCGGTAGGTGGATCTCATAGTTTGATTACGGCTCTGCCGTGCCGGGCAATGCGGTGCGCTGGCGGGATTTGCGCGGAGGGCCATCCATGTGATATCTTTTCGCGTTTGCAAATTCACAGGGGTCCCGCCATGTCGTGCGGTTGGGGTGCCCGGCAACGCCGCCGGGTCAACCGCCGGACCCCGAGGAAAAACCCTAAAGGAGAATTTCTATGGCAGTCGTCACCATGCGGCAACTCCTGGAGGCCGGTATTCACTTCGGCCACCAAACCCGGCGGTGGAATCCC
>JADLCA010000569.1 GCA_020847495.1 Candidatus Hydrogenedentota bacterium
ATCCGGACGTCCATGGCCAACGTCCCGCAGAGCCTGGAGTACAGGGGTATCAGCAGGCGCCCCGGGAACCCTGACCCGGCTGAGATCGGACCCAGGAGGCGGTTCGCCACGACTTCTTCGTGGGTCTTGTCGAGCAGCTTTACGAGCGAATACCCTTCCGCGTACAGGCGTTTGCGCTCCGCATCGAGTGTCGTGGGACACCACACGTAGGCCGACGCCTCGTCGGCAAAGAAGCCTTTGAGCCCCGCGGACTCCAGCCGCCAGGCTAGTTCGAGATCCTCAAGGCCCGGCTGTTCGAACGATTCGTCGAATCCGCCAGCCTCGAGAACCGCGGCACGGGGCAGGCTGAGATTCCACGCGCGCCAATCGATGAAGCGCAGGGGCTGTCCCTTCAGGAAGCCTGCACTCGCGGTCACGTCGTAATGTTTAGTGAACGTATTGGCCGCCAACTGCGGATGGACTTCGATGGCGCCCACGGCGGCAATCTCTCCACCCCGGCTTTCCTGCGCGCGAATATGCGCCTCGACGAGGTCGGGCCCCGCCAGGAGGTCGCAATCGAGAAACAAAACCCAACGGCCATCCGCTTGCCGCACCGCCTCGTTTCGGGCTTTGGCCGCGTTTGGGGTGTCCATGTGAATGCGGCGGATGGGAACCGGAGTGCCGGCGGCGCAGCGTTCCATCACGGCGCGCGTGTCATCCGTGCTGGCGAGGTCGGCGATGAGGATCTCGAAGCGCGCCGCGGGGTGCGACTGAAGTTCAAGATGGGAAAGCGCCAAGGGCAGAACTGCGGCCCGGTTGTGGACACATATCACCAAGGACACATCGGTGGAGTCCATGGATTCCTCAATCCTGTGCGGTCTTCCGCGCGATGGCTGGGGCGCATGCGCGGGTCTCATCCCCACTCAACCCTCCGCATACTATCTCGCGCGTGCGTGGGCGTCAAGAGTGGACGGGGTGGACCGGGTGGACGCGGTGGATGGGATGGATGGCGCTCTACCATCTCTCGCGCGCGGGCGCCAAGCGCCGCATTTCGGCTAGACTATAAACCGAGGTGCGCACGTGCGTGGCGCCGGCAAAGAAGGGGGAGAGGCAGCATGGCGAAACGAATTGTATTCTTGTACTTGGCCGGGTTGGCCTTACTGGGGTTGTCGTGGCCGAGTTCTGCCGCCGGGTTGCAGCCGGTGGCACTGCGTTGCGAATACCTTACGGACCCCGCGGGCCTGGACGTGCAGGCGCCCCGCCTCAGTTGGGTCTTGGAGTCGAATCAACGGGCACAGAGACAGACCGCATACCAAGTGTTCGTATCTTCCTCGATGGATGTGCTGGCCGCCGATCAGGGAGATCTTTGGGACTCGGGGAAAGTCGAGTCTTCTGAACAGAACCGGGTCGCGTATGCGGGCACGAATCTCGGTTCTCACCAATCATGTTATTGGAAGGTGCGCGCCTGGAACCAGGACGGCGAACCCGGCCCCTGGAGCAGTCCGGCCATGTGGTCCATGGGCTTCGTGCCTCCAGAGACGTGGAGTGCTCCCTGGATTGCGAGCCAACTGGATGGCGCCGGACCGTTGCCACTGTTCCGCCGCGAGTTCTCGATCGCAAAGCCTGTCCAGCGCGCCGTAGTCTACGCCTGCGGGCTGGGATTCCACGAACTGTATCTCAATGGGCAACGCGTGGGCGATGCGCTGTTCGAGCCCGGCTGGACCAACTACAAAAAGACTTGTCTCTACTCAGCCTACGACGTCACCGCGCTCGTTGCGGAAGGCCCCAACGCGGTGGGCGTCATGCTTGGGAACGGCATGTACAACGTCCGCGGCGGACGTTACGTCAAGTTTACGGGTACCTTCGGGCCGCCCATGCTGACAGCGATGCTGCGCCTCGAGTATGCCGACGGCAGCGTGGAGAACATCCCTACCGACACAACCTGGAAGACTGCGCCCGGTCCCATTGTGTTCTCCTGCATCTATGGCGGGGAAGACTACGACGCACGCAACGAACTACCGGGTTGGGACAAGCCTGGCTTCGATGACAGCAACTGGGTTCTCGCCGCTCCAACACAGGGCCCCGGCGGCCGCCTCACCTCAGAATCCGGGCCGCCCATCAAGGCCATGGAAGTCCGGGAGACGGTGAGCGTCACCCAGCCCAAGCCGGGCGTGTACGTGTACGACCTCGGGCAGAACATGTCCGGGCGGCCGGTCCTGCGCGCACAAGGGCCGCGCGGCGCAACCGTGAAGATGGTCCCCGGCGAGCTGCTCGACGCGGAGGGACTCGTCTCGCAGAAGAGTTCGGGAGGACCTGTCTCCTTCAGTTATACGTTGAAAGGCGAAGGCGTCGAAGAGTGGCGTCCGCGCTTCTCCTACTACGGGTTTCGCTATGTTCAGGTGGAGGGCGCGGTTCCCGCGGACGCATCGGGAGCGGCCGCGGACACGCGGGTCGTTTCGTTAGCGGGCGAGTTCACACATGCGGACGCGGCGCGCGTTGGGGAGTTCTCTTGCTCCAATCCCGTGGTCAACCGCATCCACCATCTCATTCTGTCGGCGATTCGCAGCAATTTCCAAAGCGTGCTGACCGACTGCCCCCACCGCGAGAAACTGGGTTGGCTCGAAGTATCGCACCTGCTTGCGGGCGGCATCATGTACAACTTCGATGCCGCGCGGTTTTATGCAAAAGTCGAGCGCGACATGAGGGACTCGCAGACCGAAACCGGGCTGGTTCCCGATATCGCGCCGGAATACACCGTATTCAGCGCGGGATTCCGCGATTCGCCGGAGTGGGGCAGCGCCAGCGTCATCAATCCGTGGAACGTCTACCAGATGTACGGCGACGAGCGTTTGTTCAAAGACCACTACGAAGTGATGAAGCGGTACGTGGACTATCTGGGAACCACCGCCAGCAATCATATCGTGTCGCACGGCCTGGGTGATTGGTACGACATCGGGCCGAACCCGCCCGGCGAGTCACAACTCACCTCGAAAGGCGTGACCGCGACCGCCGTGTATTATCAGAATCTCACGATTCTTGAGCGGGCCGCGAGACTCCTCGGCAAGAGCGATGATGCGCGACAATTTGGGGAGCGCGCCGGTGCGGTGCGCGCCGCGTTTAATGCCCAGTACTACCGGCAGGACGCTCATCAATACGACCGGAACAGTCAAACGGCAAACGCCATGCCGCTTGTGCTGGGTTTGGTCGAGGAGAGCGAGCGCGTCGGCGTCGCGAAGAACCTCGTGGATGACATCCGCGCCTCGGGCTACCGGGTGACCGCGGGAGATGTGGGCTTCTTCTACCTGGTGCGCGCGCTCACCGACTCCGGTAATGGCGAGACCTTGTACCGAATGGTCACGCAGGACACCGGGCCGGGCTACGTCTATCAGCTTTCGCAAGGAGCGACCTCCCTGACAGAAGCGTGGGACGCCAGCCCCGCGTCATCCAACAACCACTGCATGCTGGGTCACGCGGAGGAATGGTTCTACCGGGGACTCGCGGGCATCCGTCCCGATGTGGACGCTCCCGGTTTCCGTGAGTTTACTCTGCGGCCAGACGTGCCCGAGGGACTGGAATGGGTCAAGGCGCACTACGACTCGATACGCGGGCGAATCTCAAGTGAGTGGCGCGTGGAAGGGCCGCGTTTCGTTTGGGAATTCCAGATTCCGCCGAATACGCGTGCGACGGTCTACGTGCCTGCAAAGGAGCAAGCATCCGTCACCGAGAGCGGCAAGGCTGCCAGCGACTCGGATGGTGTGAAGTTCCTGCGCATGGAGGGTGACCGGGCCGTGTTTGAAGTGCAATCCGGCACTTACCGATTTGCGTCCGATCGAGTACAGGGTGCCGGGCAATAGAACCGCGAAGCGCCCGCGTCACGGTTGAATTGAGAAGCGTGGCAATGCGATCGCCCCGAGCGACTCCGCATCGCCCGGATCCGTGGGGTCGCTGCCCGCGTATACTTCAACGCCGTCGGACGCGCCGTCGCCGTCGCTGTCCCAGAGCAGAGGATTTGTCTGCGGGCCCCGGAGTCCAAGCACCTCCTCTCCGTCCGTAAGAGAATCGCCATCGGAATCGGAATTGCCGGGGTCGGTCGCGTAGCCGAACGCGGCTGACGCCTCGTCCGCATCTGAGAGGCCATCGTGATCGGAATCGGGGTCATCATCCAGGATCGTGATTAGCACGGCGCTCGCCGATGGTTTCAGAATGACATCGACGGGATCCACAAGCTGCAAGCCAAACGTCTCGGACTCTTCATAGGCGCTGTCCTCCAGGATCGTGACGTCGACCGTGCTTTGCGTCACCCCCGGTGCGAATTCGATCACGCTGTCGACGGGACTGAAGTCCGCGGCGGTAGCGCTTCCCGGGATGCCAATCACACGAATGCGTATCAGCTCCGCAGGGCGAGGGCTATCGCTCAGTTCCACGGTCACCTTCACGCTGCCACTGCCTTCATCGAGCGAAATGGCGTTCCGGGTAAAGCCCGCTCCAGGCACCGAATCGTTGTCCAAGATGGTGAGCGCCGCGGACCTGTTGGACTTGGGAAGGATGAGGCCCTCCGGCTTCCTCAGTTTCAGTAGAATCGTCTCGGGAGGCTCCCGGAACCCGTCATCTTCAATGGGCACGGTAAAGCTCTTGGATTCGTCGAACGCCACAAACGTGAGGGTTCCCGAGACATCGGCGAAGTCCCCGGGGGCCTCCGCCGTGCCCGCCAGCGCTTCATAACGCAGGCTGGATGACTTGCCCACGCCGGGAGCTTCTGAAAGCTGGACGACGATGACCGCCTGTCCGTCCGTTTCCTCAATGGAAAACTCGCTGGATAGAAACGCGGCCGTCGGGTTGCCCGGGCTGGAGGCTTTTGTATAGCCGATGTCGCGCAACGCGGCGATATCCAGCTGACTGTATTCACGTATGGATACCCCCGCGTCGAGCACGGGCTTCATGACCAGCGGTCCCGGCAGCGATTCATCAAAGTGGTTCAAACTGCTGGCGGCCAGGAAGGGCGAAGGCGCATACACAGGCACAGCCAGTCCTCCATACGCCGACTGCATCACCGGGCCCCACGCCACAATACCACCGTCGCTACCAATCAGACTCTCCGTGGTTGCACGGAACTTCGTCTTCTTGTTGAAAAGAAACTGGCCGTTTCCCGTGGCCAGGAGCGCGTCCCAGAATGTGTACACTCCCGGGTTTCCTTCCGAAACCAAGCTCATTCCATCCTCGCCACTCAAGGACAGCAGCCCCATGCCGTGGGTGAGTTCGTGAAGCAGCGCCGTGAACAGGTCGAAAGTTCCCTCGGGGACCGTGGGCGCGGCGTCCGTATACCAGGGGTACCCGAAATCCACACGGCAGATGATATCGCCGGAACCTTCCAGTGGGTCCAGACCGGTCGTGATGTGGTCGAAGGCGAAGCCATTCCGAAAACCGGCGGGATCCTCGAAAAAGAGCGGGCCCGCAGTTGCCAGGAACCCCTTGCTGTCCGTCTGCGACGAGTCAAACACAATCTCGCACGCGGCGGGCGCGGTTTCGTTGAGGACATCGCCAAGGTAGGCGAGCACGCGTTCGACCACGGCCCTGCGCTCCAAGCCTCTGGTTGGATCGTCGAAGCCGCGATTGTTGCCCCTGCCACCGAACGCCGTGCGATCCTTGTACGTCACGGTGAACGCAATCTCGTTGAACTTGAACTGGTCGGCCCCGGCGGAGTCGACGCGCGCCCAATCCGGAGGTTGCGCCGCATCAAAGCGGTCCCGCTCTCCCGCGGAATTCAGGTAGGCAACGCCCTGCGCCCGCGCCTCGCACAAGCGCAAGGCGGTGATACCCAGGACACAAATCCACACGACACGACGCATCGTCAGGAATTCATCCATTAACCCATCATGGGAACCAAGTACCAGAGGCATGCGCGCCGCGAGGTCTTCATTCGCGTGGACATGCCTCACTCTTCTGGCTCAAGTGACTCTCGTATTGTACCGCATCCGCGTGAAGTGCCGTCCAATGTTCCGCGGCGCGGCCAATGCCTCGGCCGAGCGAGGAAGCTCATGGCCCAATCAAGACACAGGCGAGGGCGCCTGTGCCACACGCGCTTGCCCCGTCCAGGTTGCTTCTCCCTGTCTTCCAGACTTTGGTTGACAGTAGGATTCTGAGAGTCTCAGATAAGCGATGAATTGCAGATAGACGTGTGGCACAGGCGCCCTCGCCTGTGTCTTGTCCACCATACAGGTCCGCCCCAAATCCAATTGTTGAATGAGACAAAGCTGCGCGGGAATTCAAGATTCCAAGCGTGAACAGCACGAAATGGACTGGGCCTCGCCGCGGGTGCTACGATG
>JADLCA010000570.1 GCA_020847495.1 Candidatus Hydrogenedentota bacterium
CAGGACCTCGCTCTCCCGCTTCTGCCACAGGCTAATGATCTCCGGGGGAATGTCGTATCGAAGCAACTCCGTCATCTTCATCGCACACACCTCCGTGGCGAAAAACACACCTGAAAATGCGCCTGGCCCCGGACCTGCCGCCGGCCCTCAGCAAAGGGTAGTATACTGAATAAAAATTCAGATGTCAAGAGGGGGATGGAAGAAAAGGAGCGGGAAGGGGAGACTCGGAGGATGCCCATATGGAGTGCGGCGGCTTGCCGCTGCTTTTCTTTAAGCAGGCTTGCCTGCGCAAGAAGACAGCCAAGCCTTGAGGAACAGATTCACCACGAAACGCACGAAAGACACGAAACGGACAGGGAAGAAGGGAAATAGATTCCCGCCTGCGCGGGAATGACGGCGCGGGGTCAGGGCTGGTGATTTGGTGCGGTCCGTCTCGTTCTCGAAGCGATCGGCAATCGGCGAAATCGGTGCAATCAGTGGATCTCTATCTCTTCGCGGCGGCGTAATCCTCAATACGATTCACAGGAGTGCGAGGCATTCGCTTATTCGCGAAGCGTGTTGGATCTTGCAGAGTATGAGATCGCACTTTCAGCGCTCGGGATGGGAGGGGGTACCGTTGACCCTGGGCGACGCTTCGCTCTGCCCAGGGCTAGTATGGTCCTGGCCTTTCAGGCCGCAATACATGCATCACCGGGCGTAGTATTGGGTCGCACCTTCAGTGCTCGGAATAGGGAGGGGCGCCGTTTACCCTGGGCGGCGCTTCGCCCTGCGCAGGGCTAGTATGGTACTGGCCTTTCAGGCGGCAATACATGCATCGCCGGGCGAGATTTGTCTCACCCTCATCTGCGTCGATCTGCGTCATCTGCGGACAAGAGCGTCCTTCCATTCGGGATCTTCCCCGCGGTGCTGTCGGGGCGCGCGGCGAAGGCCGTCTCTGAATTCTTTCGTGTGTTTCGTGCCTTTCGTGGTGAAGTCTGCTGGAAGATCAAGAGCACAGGCGAGGGCGCCTATGCCACACGTCTAACTGCAAGATGCTGATTCCTGCTTGATCCGTCTCTGTCCTTGTCCAACCCGAATACTGATGAGGAACTAACAGTTGCCACCCGCCGGGCAAGCGCGTGTGGCACAGTCGCCCTCGGCTGTGTCTTCTCCGGATTTGACAGCCGGCTCAGTCAGTGAATAGCGCAGACTGCTCCTTCATGCTTTGTAGCTACACTTCCTCCTGTTCGGGGATCTGCGTCCAGAAAGTCAGGCCGGTGAGGTCGCGTTTGGGTTCGAAGAGGGCGGAGAGGAAGTAGCCGGCGAGGAAGGTGATGAGGTTGCCGACGTGGCCGACGTAGTAGATGTGGACCGGCCGCAACAGGAGGTCTGCGGCGCGTTCGGAGACGCCGATGGCGTCCACGAGTTGTTGGGGCTGGATCTTCGCGAATTCCACGATGGTCATGTAGGTGGTGAAAACAATTGTGCACGCGATGCCGACGGCGATGGAGCGGCCGGAGCCACGCGTGGTGAGGAAGCCGAGGATGTACACGCTGAGCATGCCTCCGCTCAGGATGCCGGCAGTCTTCATGGCGAAGTCCTGGATGGTGAGGTCGCTGAACGTGTAAAACGTGACGGCGAGGCCCATCATCGCGATGCAGGACAACGCGGTGACAATCCGCGCCACGAGCACGTAGTGCTTTTCGGTTGAAGCCTTGACGAGGTGCCGCCGGTAGATGTCGGTGATGAAGACGGCGGAGATGCCGTTGATGCTTGCGGAGGACGCGGACATGGCCGCGGCGAGTATCCCCGTGATGACGAGGCCGAGTAGTCCCGAGGGAATCATCTTCACGCAGAAGTACGGGAGGATGGCTTCGGCCTTTTCGCCGTTGGCGCCGGTGAGGATCGCGGCGGCCTGCGGGTCCGGATTCTGTTTGAAGAAGACGTACAGGGCCGTGCCGAGCAGCATGAAGAGGGTCCAGGTGGGGATGCTGCACGCGCAACAGATCCAGATGGATTTGAAGGCCTCGCGCGGATTCTTGGCGGACACGTATTTCTGCACCACGTTCTGGTTGGCGCTGTATTCGAAGATCCAGCTTGCCAGACCGCCGAGCAGGATCAGGATGATCGCCTTCTCCCTCAGTGAAAACCACTTCGCGTGCTCGAGCGCTCCCGTGGCCGTGTTGTAATCACCGAGCATGAACTTGCCGTCCGCCCAGCCGATGGAGAAGACCGCGCCGAGGCCGCCGTCGATATTCGCAATCACGCTGGTGAAGCAGATGATGGCGCCGGTCCAGAGGAGGAAGGCTTGCATGAATTGAGCCCACACGATCGCGCGAGCGCCTCCGGCCACGGTGTAGGCGGCGATCACGCAGCCGCCCGCGACGATGCAGGCGTAGGGGGTGCCGCCGGTGATTTGCCGGAAGACGATGGAAACGAGAAACAGGATGGTCGCGATCCGGACGAGTTGGAAGAGGATGAAGGACACGGATACGTAGGTGCGCACGCCGGTGCCGAAGCGGCTTTCGAGGTATTCAAACGCGGACGTGCACTTGTTACGGCGGTAGAAGGGCAGGAAGATCTTCGAGCCGATGTAGATGCCAAGCGGCAGCATGAGCGCGGGGATCCACCGCAAGTAGGCGGCCTTGTAGGCGTCCGCCGGGACTGCGACGACGGTGATGGAGCTGATGGAAGTGGCGAACATGGCGAGGCCCAGAAGCCACGCGGGGAATTGGCGGTTGCCAACGAAGTAGGTTTCGGTGGAGCGGTTCAGTCTGGCGAATATGGGACCTATCGAGGAGACGAGAACGAAGTAGGTCACCAGAATCGCCCAATCGACAGCACCAAACCTTGCCATAATCGGGACACCTCCCCCGTGTCGATGGTGTCACCCCCCGTGACACCTCTTGCGCATCTGTCTTCCTCGTGTTGGCGGGTCCATCTCCGAAAAGGAGTATACCTACCGGTGGCCCGCGAGGACACCCTTATTGCTCCATCCTCTGCAGCAGCTTTTCGAGATCCTCGCGCCAGGATGGCGAAAGCGCCTGCACGCGCAGGGCCTTCTCGATGACTTCGCGGTTGGTCTTGTCGAAAAAGCGCACGTGGTTCACGGCCTGGACCGTCACGAGTTCCGGGTCCTGCTTGATGCGGATAGCGGGGTCGCCCGCGGCGATGTCCCCCTCTTGCACTACGCGCAGATAGAATCCGCAGCGCTCGCTTTCCAGCAGCATCTTCACGATTTCCGGCATGCCCATGCGGATGCCGAGCTTGAAGCAAGGCTGGCGCGGCTGGGTGACCTCCACCTGAGCGCTGCCAATGGCGAACACATCGCCGATGCAGACCTCGGACTCGAGCATGCCTTCCACGGTGAGGTTTTCTCCGAACTGGCCGAAGACGAAATTGGTGCGGTCCAGGCGCTCGCGCCAGTAGGCGTAGTGCTCGTAGGGGTACGCGTAAACCGCCTTGTGCTCCCCGCCATGGTACCGCAGGTCGGCTTGGCCATCGCCTTCGAGCTGGTGCTTGCGCAGGGGGATGCGGCCCGCCACCGGTGTCTTGAATATCCCGGTCAACACCGGGCCATCCGGACCGGGGACTTCCTTGGGCATGCCCACGTTCAACGAGATCACGCGCATGTTCATCCTGCGTTTCCTTCCTCAGTCCAGCTCAAATCTGAAACTACCTGAAACCCCGACATCCCCCACGGCCCTGCGGGCCGGCCCCCTTCAAAGGGGGACTTCATGCGCGTGCCCTTCGGGCCGCGTGTTGGTTGCACAAGAGGTCCACTTGCTGACAGACTATTTTCTGTAAATCTCTAGATATAGTGTTGCGCATGGTCCCCCTTTGAAGGGGGTGTAGGGGGATGTTCTTTGTTCCACATGTCCGGCATCGAATGTGCCCTCAATCACGCCTGCGCTTCCTTTGCGATGTAACGGCTCGCCCATGCCGCGATGATCTCGCCCGCGTAGCGCGCGTCGCGTTCCTCACTCAGCAGATGGTCGGCCGTGTCCAGTGTGACAAAACTCTTCGGATGGCGCGCCGCCTGGAACAGTTTGGAGGCGTTGTCGATGGACACCGTCTCGTCCTTGGGAGAGTGCAGGATCAGCCGCGCACGGTCGAGACCCGCGACCACTTCGCTCCCGGTGTCGTGGCGGAGACTTTCCAGAAAGCTCTGGCGGATGCGGTAGGTCTTCCCGCCGATGATGACGTCCGCTTCTCCTGCGATCTCGATGTCCTCGTTCACACGCGACAACAGGTCGGCGAGATGGCCGGGGTCGTGCGGCGCGGCGAGCGTCACCACGGCCGCGCAAGACGGGATGAATCCCGCGGCCTGCAAAACCGCCGCACCTCCGAGG
>JADLCA010000571.1 GCA_020847495.1 Candidatus Hydrogenedentota bacterium
ATTCCGGACGTGTGCGGCGCGCGGACCCGGATCACGCGCGACACGGGATGGGAGCCGCAGATTCCCTTTGAGAAACTCATGGGCGATCTCCTCAACTACTGGCGGATGCAAGAAGCAGGAGCTGGAGCGCATTCCGCGCCGCCGCAATGAAAGGCGCTGTGTGGAGCGAAGAGTTCGTTTTCGGCGGGGTGTGCTCCAGGTCGCTATCGTTGTTCTATTGACGCTTCTGGTGTTGGAGGTTCTGCTTCGCATCGTCGGCGTCACTTCGCTGATCCTCTACGAGGCCGATCCCGCGTGCGGATACCGAATACAGCCCCGGCAAACCGTTCAACTTCGGGGCAACACAATCGCGATCAATCAATGGGGTGTGCGCGACCCCCGGCCTCTCACCTCTCCCCCATCTTCCGGCGGCCGCATCCTGGTGCTTGGCGATTCGGTGACGTGGGGCGGCGTATATGTGAAGCAGGAGGAACTCTTCACGTCGGTACTGGAATCCAAGTTGATCGGCACCGAGGTCGTGAATGCGGGCGTGAACGGCTACTCCGTGGCGCAGATGGCGGCGATGTACGAAGCGCATCTCACAGGATTGGAACCAGACACTGTGATCCTCTTTGCCATTCCGCGCGACTTCACGCGGCCGCCGCTTGTGACGCTGACACGCAATAGCGCCGCTTTTCCGACGGAGCGTCCGGTACTGGCCCTGCCGGTGGCCGCCGGACTGCTACGGCATTTCGCGTTCGACCAGTTGAAGTGGGACTGGCTGCGGCCGGGTCCCGCGACGATTCCTGCGAATCCCGGCCTGTCCGAAGCGGACTGCCTTAGGGAAAACGTCAATGCTGTAAGGCACCTGCAAGACGTGCTGAAATCGAAGGCAGATCTTGTCGTCGTGCTTTTCCCCACGGCGAAGGAGCCCGAAGGCAGTCCAGCGCTGAATTCGGTGAAGGACGCGCTATCAGGGGCTGGCATCACATATGTTAACCTCGGCGAGAGTGTGAGCATACCGCCGGCGTTGTTCCTGGATGGAGTGCATCTGACCGCAGAGGGACATCGGGCTGTGGGCGAGGCCTTGGTGTCCGTTGTAAAGGTGTCGGAGAAGACCCAATGAAGACACAGGCGAGGGCGCCTATGCCACACGCGCTTGCTTGGCCTGCGAGGTTCTCCATTTCTTCTGGCAATCGGTTCGCTCAAATACTCAGATTGATCGGGCATTAGGGTTTCGGGATCCTCGTGTGGCACAGGCGCCCTCCGGCTCTTGAGGTCTGTGGTTTGCCACAAGGGATCCAGGCTTTCCTGATGGCAGGTGGCAAGTATCAAGGGCGTCAATGTTCATGGAGGCTTTGTTAAGGGCCGGCAGGGATGCCGGCGCTCCTGGTGACGCCGTTCAAGGTCCTGACAGGAATTCCCTATTTCAAATGTAAGTGGTGTACATTGATGAGAGAGGCGCGGACTCCGCGCGATGATTTGGCTTTTGACTACGAAGGAACGCGCTTAGCCATGGCACGAGGCGATCATATCCGTGTGCGCCGGAAAGGCTATTGGCATCACGGCATCGACTGCGGTGACGGGACGGTCATTCATTACGAGGGGGAGCTGTTCCATTATCGCGATGCGCGCGTGCGCAGAGTGACCCTGGCTGAGTTCGCGAAGGGGGGCGCGGTGCGCGTCGTGCCGGAAACGGGGACATACGAGCCGGATATCATCATCGAGCGTGCGGAAAGCCGGATGGACGAATGCCGATACAGCCCGTTGCTGAATAACTGCGAGCATTTTGCGCGCTGGTGCGCGACGGGCTTTCAGGAGAGCCGCCAGGTGGAGCGCGCTCTCTACGCTGTCTCGGGGATCGTGATTGTCGCGGCGGGATCGGTTGCGGCGTATGCGATTGGCCGCGCGCTCGGGCAAGGCCGAGGGCGAACGTGAGCGGGGCGCGAGAACTCTCAGGCCAAGGACCGCAAGGACACCAAGGACACCAGGGACACCAGGGACACCAGGGACACCAGGGACACCAGGGACACCAGGGACACCAGGGAAGTAACACTTTGGAACGGCCGCTATTCTCGCAACAGACCCAGATCGCGGTGCGCGCTGTGAATCTGGCAGAGCGTATCGACTTGAGCGGATTCACCGCCGAAGAACGCCTGAGCACATCACCACTGGTGGTGCGCGCGGGAAACGAGGGGTGTGCGGCGCTGTTTCGTTACGGCGTTGCCGTGATGTTCGGGCTGCTTCCCGTCGAGGAAGCCGCGTTCATTGCGGACATCAAGAAGTTATGCAAGACCTCGTACAGCGATCCGCCGGAGGAGCGCGTCGAGGTCCGCTTTGCACCGGATGAAGATGAGCGCATCGAGAAGGGCGTCATCGTTTTGAAGTCGCCTACCCTGGAGCGGCTGCAAGTGGTGGCGGATTGCCTGTCGGACAGCGTGGTGCTCGAGTACTACGAGCGGATGACCGAGGCCACGTTTGATCGCGTGGAGCCGCTCGCGAGAAGCCTGGAGCAGGGCGGCCGTGGCAGCCGGGGGTCGAGGGCATTGCTGAAGCATATTGGAAGCGTGCTGCTGATGGAACACCGGATGGTCGGCCGCATCGAGGTTGGGCAGAAGCCGGACGTCCTGTGGGAGCGCGTCGAATTGGAGCCGTTGTACCAGCGCCTCGCCACGGAGTACGAATTGCGCGACCGCCAGCAGGCAGTCGAACGGCGCATTCAACTCGTGTCGCGGACGGTGGAGACGGTGCTCGACCTGCTTCAGCAACGGCGCTCCTTGCGAGTCGAATGGTACATAGTCATACTCATCCTCGTGGAGATCGGATTGACCCTCTACGAGATGTTTCTTCGCCACTGATTGGGATAGGCATCAAAACCGGAATTAACGTTGGGAGCTTTGTGTCATGCGGGGTCGCTTGCCGTACTACAGGATAATCCAGACGATAGCCCTTGTAATCGCGGGAGGTCTGATCGCCTTCGCGGAAACGCCCGTCTACACCGGCGAACCTTCGGGGCAGTTCATGCGCTCATGGCTGGTGTGTGGGCCCTTTCCAGCCGACCCTGGCGAGGGCAAGTCGCGGGACAGCATTCGCCTTGAGGGGTTCTATCGCGACTATCTGGCCGCACACGGCGGAGAGGCTCAGCCGCAGATCGTGGAAGGGCAGGCGGAGGAGTATCAGGGCGTCAATCGCGTGTGGACGCGCCATGACTCACCGGCCGACGCAGTCGATCTGGACACGGCCATAGCCAAAGATGCCCGCGTGGTGGGCTATGCCTACTGCGAGATTGAGACCGCGGCCACGGTACCCTGCGCGCTGGCACTGGGAAGCAACGATGGTGCGCAGGTCTGGCTCAACGGCGAGCGCGTGTGGGACTGGCCGGGAGGGCGCGGCCTCGATGTGGACGGCGACATTATCCCGGTGGTTCTGGTTCAGGGGCGCAACAAGCTTCTTGTCAAGGTCGAGGAGCGATCAAACTTGTGGCAGTTCGCGTGCCGGATGATCCCGTTCGATTCCGAACTTGTCTCGCGCGGCATACGCCCCTTCCGCATCGCGACGGGCGAAGATGGCGTGCCGCACCTGCTGTACGTGCAGTCCCAGGCGTTTCTCGACGGGTATATCGAATCCGTGAAACTCAAAGCCGTTGATGCGGCGCGGCCGGATGAAATCATATGGGAAGGCACATGGCCGGCCCAGAGCGACTTCGCTCTGCCGATCGCTCCGAGTCTGTTTCGCGAATGCCGTCTGGACTTTGCGATCGCATTCAAGGGCGGCCTGAGCGTGAAGTCGGCGGTGGATTTCACTGTGGGCAAGCGTGTCGAGCGCACCCTGTTCGCGGATGGCGCGTCTGCGTACCGCATTCTCGTTGAAGACAGCGCATCCGATTCCGAGAAGTGGGCGGCACAGGAACTGCAGCACTGGATTCGTGAGAGCGGCGGCGTGGAGCTGCCTATCGTTGCGAAAGCAGATGATGCAGGCCCGTTCGTAGCGGTGGGATTGCACGGTTTCGCAAAGACCCTGCTTCCAGACGAGAAGACGCCGGATGCGCTCGATGAGTCATTCCGCTACCGCAATGTGGACGCCAACATTGTCATCTGGGGCGGTTCTGCGCGCGGGACGATGTATGGCGTGATGAGCTTTCTTGAACGTGAACTGGGATGCCGCTGGTACACGCCAAAGGTGTCCTCGATTCCCAGGAAGACGCGAATGACGTTCGTTCGTCTCGATCACGGCGAGAAACCGGGTATTCGCGTGCGCAACGATTTCTACCATGAAGCCTTTGAGCCTATCTGGGCGGCGCGCAACCGCATCAATGGGGCAATGGGGTATCGCGAGCAGCCGGGCGGCGTCGAGGCGTACTGGGGCGTTCACACATTCTTCCCGCTGGTGCCGCCGGATGAGTTCTTCGCGACGCACCCGGAGTACTACAGTCTGCTCGATGGCAAGCGCACGTACGAGCATGCACAGCTTTGTCTGACGAATCCAGATGTCCCGCGCATTATGACGGAACGCATCCTGGACATCATGCGCAAGAATCCGCAGTACTTGATCTACTGCGTGTCGCAGAATGATTGGTCGAACCCGTGCGAATGCGACGCGTGCCAGGCCATCGTGGACCGGGAAGGCAGCCAGTCGGGTCCGATCATCTGGTTCGTGAACCAGGTGGCTGAACAGGTCGAGAAGGAATTCCCGGACAAGTTCATCGGCACGCTGGCGTACAGCTACACGCGCAAGCCCTGCGCAACGCTGAAGCCGCGCGAGAATGTGGTGGTGCGTTTCTGCAGCATCGAGTGCTGCTTCGCGCACGACTTCAAAAGCTGCCCCGAGAACAAGTCATTCGTGGAGGACATGGAAGGGTGGGCAAAGATCTCGCCGCACATTTACATCTGGGACTACGTGGTGAACTTCAGCCACTACATCATGCCGTACCCGAACTTCCGGGTCCTGCAACCCAACTTGCAGTTCTTCCGGGACCACAACGCGATCGGCATCATGGAACAGGCCGCGTATCAATCGCGCGGTGGCGAGTTCGCGGAGTTGCGCGCCTACGTGATTGCCCGATTGCTGTGGAATCCGGAGTGCGATGTGGAAGCGGCGATCGCGGACTTCATGTACGGGTACTATGGACGCAGCGGGCAGTATATCCGGCAGTATTTCGACATGCTTCATGGCCGGTTGACGCCGGACACGCATATTCACCTGGGATTGCGGCCCGATGACAAGCTGTTCACGGACGACTTCGTGCGTGAGGCGGAAGCAATCTTCGATCACGCGGAGGCTGTGGCTGAATCACCAGAGATCCTGGGCCGTGTGGAGATGGCGCGCCTGCCCATCATGTATTTGAAGTGCAAGCGCAAGCCCGTGCAGGCCGTGGCGGATGGCACCTTAGAGCGCGTCCGGACCATCACCGAACGCGAAGGCGTGACGCACTTCGCGGAAGCGGGCGAGCCGCATCGCTTGGCATTCTTCGAGGAAGTCACGAGCGCGGAGTAAGCTTACGACGATCCGGGATCGTGTTGAGGGGTCTGCAGCACCGGGGTCTGCTCAGCGCGCGTGAATTCTCGCAGGAGGTCTTCGCCACCTGCGAGGAGACGTCCTGGTTTCGCACCATCGCCCGGCAGCGCGAGCAGCGAAGCGAAATAGCCGTCAATAACCTCGAAGTACGCCAAAGTACCGTCGAGGGTGTAAAGATACAGGCACGTGGGCTCATAGTCCATCGTGGGCGCGATCACGGCCAGCAGCGGTGGACTGTCGGTGGCAAACGCGACAATCGCGGCAGAAATCAAGTCCGGATAGTCGAGTTCGGGCGCTGTCAGATTGAGTATGGTAGCGCCTGTGCCATCGATGACACGCAATAGACCCGGCTCGCTGACGAGGACACACTGCCTTTTCGGGTCGCCGAATCCGTCAAGCACGCATAGGTTGCCGTCCAGATCCGGGTATGGCTCCTCGTGCACGAGGTGTCCGCGTTCCGAGCGGAACACAATGCGCTCCCCGTCTTCAATCGTGACGAGGGCCGGCCCTCCGTCGAGCAGACGTTCGGCGATTCTCATGTCCCATATTGAGGCGGTTTTCAGACGGCTTCGCTCTTTTCCCTGCGTATCAAGGACAAGGAGTGTGGACTCGTCATCTTCCGCCGAATACGCAACCACATACTCCGGCCGGCCGTCCTGGTCCAGATCGCCGGCGGCGAGCAGCGCGTATTCCTCTGTCCCGGTAAACTTCCACCGTTGTTTGCCTGAAAGGTCAAAAGTTGCGGCCTCGTTGTCCTCGCCGAAGCCGTAGCAGTTATAGACAAAGTAAGAATTGTCCGAGCGGCGGTGACAGAAGTGGATTGTATCCACGTATTCGGCTATTCGATTGAATGCACGCTGTTCGCAGGCGGAATCGAGAATGGCCACACCTTCCGCGCTCGCAAGGCCGATGTCGGGTCCGGCCACGGTATCCAATTCCGCGTAAACCATGTCCGTGATACTGCCCATTCTCCCCGCCACCGGGATATCGCGCGCGGTGAGGTAGCCCTCCCCCACTCGCACGCCGGGCTCGAGGTCCGGTCCGTAGTCGTCATACGAGTCGAGGGCGGGAAACAGTGTACGCCCCATCAAGATGTACAGCGCGCTGCCGCCGCCCACGGCGCCGACAACCACCAGGAGCGTCAGGACAACTACGATCAGGCCTTGGCGCATGCGCGAGAATCTCCATCAAGCAAAAGGAATGGCGCTACGGCCCGCCTAGTTCAGGTCCACCCAGCGGCCGGACGATGCGGATTCGTAGCACGCGGCGAGGATCTTCTGCACGCGCAATCCGTCCTTTCCGCTGACAGGCGGCTCGGTATCATCCAGCACGGCCTGAGAAAACGCCTCGACTTCCGCCTGATACATGTTGACCGGGGTGGGATCGATCTTCGTAATCACTCCTGCCTGCCGAGTTTGTTGGGCTTCGTATTCTTTGGCTTCGCTTTCGAGATAGGCCTCCATGGTTCCGCGCTCGCCTTGGCCGATGGTGCCTTCCGCGAGAATGCTGCCGAGCGAGCCGTACAGTTCAAGGCGGTTACGGGAACTGGAGTCCGGCACGTTGAACAGGGCGTCGACGACGCCGCGCGCGCCGCTCTCGAACTCGACGAGGACAACCGAGGTGTCTTCGCTGCCATACCTGTGGATACGGTTGGCAATCGTGCAACAGACGCGCGTGATGTGGCCGAAATACATTTCCAGCAGGTCAAGGCAATGCGCGCCGAGGTCCATAAGAGTGCCGCCGCCTCCGGTGGTAGGTTCCTGGCGCCATGCACCGGGGATGGGCGGGTACCAGCAGGAAAGCTGTGCCCGCGCGAAAACCAGCGCGCCGAGTTTGCCTTCGCGCACAATGCGCAGGGCTTCCTGGTGCTGGGCGTGAAAACGCATCATAAACCCGATGCCGAGCTTGACGCCGTTCATCTTGCAGATGCGGCGCATCTCGTCGGCCTCGGAGACGTTCAAGCCGAGAGGCTTCTCGCAAAACACGTGCTTGCCCGCCTCGGCGGCGTGCCGCACCTGGCGCAGATGGAGATGGACCGGCGTCGCAACATAGATGATGTCGCTGTCGCTGGCCAACAGCTCTTTCTCATCGGCGCACGCCTGGCCGCCGAACTCCTGGGCAACGGCGCGCGCGACTTCCGGATCGTAGTCGCAGACCGCGTGGAGTTCCGCGTTATTCGCACGCGTGATGCCCTCGGGAATGGTGCGCCGCCGCGCGATACCCCCAGAACCACAAACGCCCCATTTCGCTTTCATAGCCTTGGCTCCCGGTCCGCTTTGCGCCGCTATTTGGAGAACGCGGCGGCTGCCTTCTTGATACCCTTCGCGATACCGCGCATGTGCGTTTCTTCGTAGGTCGGGAAGATGAACGTGATGAATGTATGCGTCTGGTGCCAGACCGCATTGGGCACGTCCACGCGGGAGTAGTCCGCGGACTCGGGCGTGGTGTACTCCTTGCTTGCGAAGGGGAACTGGGAGTCGCCGAACCCGTTGTGCTCGCGGAAGGCGCGTTCCGTGTGGCATTGCGGCCAGAACACTTTCCAACAGGGTGCGCCTTCCCCGCCCAAGGCTTCGAGGAACTGCTCGATCGTGCAGGACATGTTGTCGATGTCGAGGGTAATGGGAAACACGTACCAGCCATTGCGGCGCTCGGATGTGTCCACGGGCAAGTGCAGAATCTGCGGGAGTCCCTTCAATTCTTCAATGAGGATTTCTGCGTTGCGCCGGCGCCGCGGCATGTTCCAGTTGTCCATGCGGTCCAACTCGCACAGGCCAATCACCGACTGCATCTCGGTCATGCGATAGTTCCAGCCGAGACGGTCGTGGATGTACGACAACTTCTGTTCCATCTCGAGGAGGCGCAAGCGGTCTTTGACGTTGTAGCCGTGATCGCGGAAGCTCCGGCAGCGCCAAGCCACGTCTTCGATATCCGTTGTGACCATGCCGCCTTCGCCGCCGGTCGTGAAGGTCTTGTTCTGGCAGAAGCTGCACGCCGCCACGTCGCCGAGGGTGCCTGTCTTCTTTCCCTTGTACTCGCCGCCAAACGCCTGGGCGTTATCCTCAATAACGTAGAGGTTGTGCTTCTTCGCCAGTGCCCGGATGGGGTCCATATCGGTGACGTTGCCGTAGAGATGCACGACCATGATCGCCTTCGTGCGCTTCGTGATGAGCTTCTC
Organism: Candidatus Hydrogenedentota bacterium; assembly: GCA_020847495.1. GTDB lineage: Bacteria > Hydrogenedentota > Hydrogenedentia > Hydrogenedentales > SLHB01 > JAHDWY01. The sequence continues at coordinate 8,669 of JADLCA010000571.1, forward strand.
CGCGGACTCCACGCTGATGCAGTGGTCGTCGCGGTTGACGTCCGCAAAGCGGGGAATAGCGCCTGCCTGCAGGATGGAGAAGGAGCTTGCGATGAAGGTGTAGCTGGGCACGATGACCTCATCGCCGGGCCCGATACCCAAGGCGGCGAGGGCGGTGTGAAGGGCGCTGGTGCCGTTGCTGGTGCTGATGGCGAACTTGGACCCCTGCCACGCCGCGTAGCGCGTTTCGAACTCCATGCCTTTGGGCCCGGTCCAGTAATTGACCTTGCCGCTCCGTAGGACTTGTTCGACTGCTTTGATGGATGGTTCATCAAAGCAGGGCCAGTGAGGCAATGACCCTTCGAGGGACTTGGGGCCGCCATGGATCGCCAGTTTCTCGGACATCGGGAATTCCCCCTTTCCAAAAGCAAATGAAAACCACAATCATTTGAGGACCGCAACCCCCAGTCTACTTTCATGGGGGGTGTGCGTCAACCCTTCCTGGCGAAGGGGGAAGGAATCGGACGGATTGGACCGATCGGACGGATCGGTTCGATAGGGCCAAGACGCCTGGCGTGGAAGCCGGGCGCAACCAGGAGCGCCGGCATCCCTGCCGGCTCTTTTCAACCCAAACGAGGACTCTGGCGCTCA
>JADLCA010000572.1 GCA_020847495.1 Candidatus Hydrogenedentota bacterium
AGCAGGTGTGCAAGGCCTACGTCAAACCCTATGTGGACAAGATCTACAAGGATGTCCACGGTAACCAATATCACGTTGTCAACGCGGACGCGCCGCTGCGGGTGATGCTCGCAGGGCATGTCGATGAAATTGCGCTGATGGTCAATCACATTGACGACAAGGGCTTCCTCGGGTTTCAGGCGATTGGCGGCATCGACGCCTCCGTGCTCGACGGCCAGCGGGTGCAAGTGCACCACGAAAAGGGCAGCATCCCCGGCGTGATAGGGCGCAAGGCCATCCACCTTACTGAACCCGACGAACGCGGAAAGCCCCTGCAAATCCACCAGATGTGGATTGATATCGGTGTCAAGAACAAAAAGGAAGCCCAGCGTCTTGTCGCCATCGGCGATCCGGCAACGATCGACGCCGGGTTCCTCGAACTACGCAATGACCGCGTCGTGGCGCGAGCAATGGACGACCGCATCGGCGCCTTCGTGATCCTCGAGACCATGCGGCTGCTCCACAAGCGCAAGGTGCCATGCGCCGTGTACTGCGTGACCACGGTCCAGGAAGAGGTCGGTTTGCGCGGCGCAACCACGAGTTCGTATGGATGCAATCCCCATGCGGGCATTGCCGTGGATGTAGCTCACGCAACCGATCACCCCAATTGCGACAACAAGCGGTATGGCGCCTTCACTCTCGATGGAGGCCCCATTCTTCATCGTGGCCCGAACATCAACCCGGTCGTGGCCAAGGGCCTCATGTCCGCCGCGAAGAAGAAGCGGATTCCGTTCCAGGTGGAGGCCGCGCCACGCGGCACCGGCACCGATGCCAACGCGATGCAACTCAGCCGCGGCGGCGTCGCCACGGGACTCATCGGCGTGCCCAATCGCTACATGCACTCGCCTGTCGAGATGGTATCTCTCAAAGACGTGGAACAATGCTCGGAACTGCTGGCGGAATGGATTTGCACGCTCAAGCCTACCACGAGCTTCATTCCCTGAATGGGGACGCGCCACCGATGAAGCACGCGACGCATGAACCCGTTCGGGTCGTCGTAGAGGACGACTATGGCGCGGTAAGCCGCTTGGGTGCGGATGTCATCCAGAACGAACTCGAGCGCGACCCGGGCGCATTGCTCTGCGCGGCGAGCGGCGGGTCGCCCTTGGGCGCCTATCGCGAACTGGCCAGGCGCTGTGCGGACACTCCAGAACGGTTCTCTCAACTTCGCGTGATCAAACTCGACGAGTGGGGCCCGCTCGCGGCGGACGACCCCGCCTCATGCGAGTTCTACGTCCGCAAGGAGGTAATCGAGCCGCTGCGCGTCACCGAAGACCGCTACTTCACCCTCGCGGGCGACGCAGCAGATCCCGCCGCGGAATGTCAGCGCTACGCCTCCGTGCTGGATGCCGTCGGCCCCATCGACATCTGCGTACTTGGCCTGGGGGTGAACGGACACCTGGGCCTGAATGAGCCCGGGCCAGTTCTGCACGATCGCGCGCATGTCGCAACCCTCGCCACGGACTCGCAGGGTCACGGCATGCTCGCGAATGTTCGCGTTCAGCCCTCGTATGGGCTCACGCTGGGCATGGGCGACATGCTGCGTTCCCGCTTCATTCTGTTGCTCGTCAATGGCGAGAAGAAACGTGAGGCGTTGCGGCGGCTGCTCACGCGCGAAATCACGACAACATTTCCCGCATCGCTTCTGTGGTTGCACAGCAACACTCAGATCATCTGCGATCGAGAAGCATACCCCCGGTAGAGGATGACGTCTCGTCGGCTGTGACGCGGGCGATGCTCAACGCGAGCAGTACCTGCCCCCCGAAGTAAAGTGGGAGTCCCAGCATCGAGTTGAGAGCGTCGCGCTCCACGAAGCGCCCCCGCGCCACGAAAAGATCGGACGCCTAGAATAGCAATGCGCCGGCAATGATCAGCACGCTTCCCGGCTGTCCCCAAGTGCCCACGGCGAGCGCCACCATGGCGCTGATAACGATGAGATACGCCACAACCGGCACGCGCAATTCCACCGGCACCCCCGGCCAGATCCAGGGCCCTAAGAACAAGGCCGGGAGTATAAGCACCGCGCCCGTGGACGCTGTGAGATACATGTCCGTGCCGCGCACATAGTAGGCGGCGCAATAGGCCACGTGGGCCAGAAAGAAGCTCACGAGTCCCGCAAGGAATCGCCCTTGACTCCCGCCGATCAGGAAGTAGTCTCCCCACCACGAGAAGATCAATCCGGCGAGAAGGATCTTTCCATACAAGGTCTGCTTCGCGCCCGCGAGCCACGCGGTTGCGACGAAGCTCGTTGATGCCGCCATCTTGTACGCTCCCGACGGGACATCGAACGGAATGCTGCTGGATGCAAGATCTGCCACACAGAGAATCATCGTCAATACGGCGGCATATATCGCAGGCACGTCAAGATCTCCCGGCTAGTTCCGTGAGTCAAACCAAAGGGAATACAGTCTGGCGTTTGTAAGCGTGAGCTTCAGTCTCACCGATTTCCCCGCCATTTCACTCTTCTTTCCGGCATCGAAAGGGAGCGTGCCGTCCAACACATCGCCGGTGAAGGCGTCAGATGCCACCGGCGCGCCGTCCGCACGGATGAACTCCGCGACGATGGAACCGTCGTGCGCATCCGCATTCGCATGCAGTTCTGTCCCTGGATGCGTAAACGGCTTGGTGACCAGTGTGCCCGGTGTGCTTCCTGCGTCGAGCGAAAACCACCCATCGCGCCGCAGTGTTGCCAGGCCGATATCCATGCCGATGCGCTTCGGCCCGCCCTCGCCGTGCTTTGCCAGGGAGCCCGCGTAATAAATCAGAATCCTGTCATCCACGATGACCGACCGGCACGCCGCGCGCATATCGCCACTGTCCCACGCGCCTTCGGGGCCGTTGGGCATGAAGACGCGACGCTCCGGGTCGCGAATCCACTGGATGCCATCGTGTGAATGGCACAGCTGGAAGTCGATCCGCCCCACGCGCCCTTCATCGATCCAAAACATCCACAACATGCCGATGTACAGGCCCTGGTACAGATCGATGCTGATTCCGTAGAACTGCGTGTTCGCGCCGTCCTTCTCATCTGGCTCCAGCACCAGTTTGGGCTCGGACCAGTGGACAAAATCCTCGGATTCCGAGCGCGCCACCTTGCGCCCGCCCGCGCCGAAACGCCCGTACGCCACATAGCGTTTGATCCCGGGATCGAAAAGGACCACATGCCCGGTATCGCTTCCGAGCCTAATCACCGGATTCCCTTCGTAGGGTTTCCAGTGAATCCCGTCCTCCGAGAACGTCACGTACATGCCGTCGTCTTCACCTTCGCCATAGATCTCCTGGCCCTCGTACATCATGAGCGGGCCTTTGCCGTGGTCCCAGCAGAAGCCCTTGTACCGGCGCGCCGGATCGGGTTCGCCCGGCTCATAGAGCACCGCGAATCCTTCCGGGTTGTACAGGTCCGGGGCGATCATGTTGTTGGCCGTGGACCCTTCGAAGTCCACCAGATTCAGAACAGGTTTCTCCCAGATCACCCCGTCCCTTGACGTGGCATACGACAACAGGGTCGCATGCCCGGGACGCCGCTGGCCCTGCACCGTGACCTTGTCCGCGGCCGTCGCGGGGATGTTCATGTACCATGCTTTGAAGAGGTCCAACTCCGGATCGTATATCATCGTTCCGTACACTTGGACCCGGTATCCTTCCCAGGGGTGCTCCCGCTTCAATACGGGATTCGAAGGGTGTTTGACCGGTTGATGACTTGTCTGGACGAGATTCTCTTTTGCCTCCAGGGACGCATCATCAAAGAAGAGCATACGCGCGCCGGGCGCCGGAAACGGGTCGCCTAGGACTTGCGCCGCGAACAGCAGTAGCGCCACGGCGGCCCAGGCAAGATTCAAACTCCGCACTGGCATTACACGAACTCCCCCTCATGGTCCGCAGCATCGGCTGCTATCCGAAGTACTCTTTCAGCTTATTCCTCAAAGTCCGCACGCTGATGCCCAGCATGTCCGCGGCGTGCGTGCGATTCTGCTTGCAGTGCTCCAGAGTCTGGAGGATCAACTGTTTCTCCATCTCGGCAACTGTATTCCCCGCGCGCACACCCGTTCCCGCCGCCGTTGACTTGATCCCCACTGCATGATTCAGATTGAAGTGGCGCGGCTCCAGCACGCGTTCGGAAGACAAGACCACGGCGCGCTCCACTGCGTTCTGCAGCTCTCGAACGTTGCCCGGCCAGGGATAGTCCATGAACAGGGTCTGCGCTTCCTTGCCGAATCCACTTATGTTTCTTCCGTTCTCTCGCACGAACCGTTCGAGGAAGTAGCTCATCAGTGCCGGTATGTCTTCCTTGCGTTCACGCAACGGCGGCAATGTGATGGGAATCACGTTCAGCCGGAAGAAGAGATCCTCGCGCAATTCGCCCTTCTCGACCGCTTCCTCCAAATTGCGGTTCGACGTGCAGATGATGCGCGTGTCCACCTGAATGGGACGATTGCCGCCCACCCGCTCGAATTCTCTTTCCTGCAATGCGCGCAAGAGCTTGGGCTGCAAGGTCATGCTGATCTCGCTGACTTCATCCAGAAGCAGCGTGCCGGAGTCCGCCAGTTCGAAACGCCCGACTTTGCGCTCGTGCGCCCCGGTGAAGGACCCCTTCTCGTGTCCGAACAGCTCACTCTCCAACAGGCCGGCGGACAGCGCCGCGCAGTTCACCTTGATGAAAGGCCGATCCCGGCGGTTCCCGCTGTAGTGGATGGCGCGCGCCACCAGCTCCTTCCCGGTTCCGCTCTCGCCTCGAATCAGCACGGTGGCCCGGCTGTCCGCCACCTTCTTGATTTGTTCGTAGACTTCGTTCATCGCCGCGCTTTCGCCCACCATGGATGCGAAGTCATAGCGCTGATTGAGTTCGTCGCGGAGATAGCGGTTCTCTTGCGCGAGGCGCTCCCGCTCCACCGCGCGGGTGATGGCCAGCTCCAATTCGTCCGGGGTGAATGGCTTCATGATGTAGTCGTAGGCGCCCTCGCGAAGCGCGGTCACCGCCGTCTCCACGGTCGCGTAGGCGGTCATGATGATGCAGGGCGTGCCCGGGCACTCCGCGCGCACCGTGCGCAACACCTCGAGCCCATCGACCGGCGCCATCTTCAGATCCGTCACGACCACGTCAAAGGCCGTGCTCGCGAGAAGTTCGAGCCCCTCGCGGCCGCTCGCCGCGGCTCTCACTTCGTGGCCCGCCCGCAGCAGGGCTTCCTGCACGTACTCGCGCATCAGATCTTCATCATCTATTACCAGGATAAGTGCCTTGGGCATGATTACTCCATCCGCGGCAGGCGCACACGAAAGACTGAGCCTTTGCCCGGCTCACTCTCTACTTCGATGACACCCCCGTGGGCTTCCACAGTTTTCGAGGCCACGGCAAGTCCAAGCCCGGTGCCCTTCTCCTTGGTCGTAAAGAACGGCGAAAACACCTGCTCCCGCTGGGCCGGCGTCATCCCGCACCCGGTGTCCTCGATGGCCACCCAGACATTCTGTTCCCGCTCGCGCGCCGTGATCCGTACCTCTCCCGCACCGTCGATACTCTGAAACGCGTTCAACAGAATGTTCAGGAAAGCCTGCCGCATCTTTTCAACGTCGGCGTGCACGTGCAGGTCCTTGCCGACGCCGTTCACGACCGCAATCGGACGCTCGCCCGCCTCCAGGTATCCGAGCGCCGTTTCAATCAATGCCGCGCACGATACCCGCTGCAGGCGCAATTGAATCGGGCGCGTGTATTCGAGCAATTCGCTCACCACCCGCTCCAATTCCTTCGCGCCCACTTCGATCTTCGCCACGAGACGCCGCCGGGGGTCGTTTTCATCAAGGTCGCGCGCAAGCAGCGCGGCAAAGCCGCGGATGCCGCCCAGCGGATTGCGAATCTCATGCGCGACCGTCGCGGCCATCTCGCCCACGGCGGCCAGCCGGTCTTGCTGGCGGACCTTCATGCGCAGGTTCTCGATTTCCGTCTGATCCTGGAATACCTTTACGGCGCCGATCCGTGTTCCATTCCGGTCGCACAGGGGAGAGTCCCGTTCAAGCACGCGCACGCAATGGCCGTCTTTGGCCCGCAGCTCGCCATACGACGCTGCGTCCGGTCCGGCGAATCCGCGTCCAAACGCATCCGCAAAACGGCTGTCCAGCAGTTCCGCGGGCGAGAAACCCAGCACACGGCTTGCCGCGCCGTTAAAGGTGGTGATTCGATCCGCGTTATCCACGGCGATTACGCCGTCCGACATGCTCTCCAGAATCGAATTCAGGTAATCGCTGGTCAGCGCGAGTTCCTGATTGCGCGCCTCCAACTCGCGGTCCAACTCGTGCAGCCGCGCTTCCAAACGGCGGTACGATTCTTCCATCGTCTGGGTGCTGCGCGTGAACGCCTCGAACGCCTCCGCAAGGGCCCGTATGTCGATGTCCGGTTCTGGCATGATCCTCAGGCCTTGCGGTCCACGTGCCCCGCGCCATCCTCATCAATCCGGTACTGCCTCACTGCCCGTTGCCCGCGATGCAGGGCGTCCAGCGCCAACTTGACTTCCCCCATCCGGTCACGTGCCTGCTGCGACGCCTTCCGGGAGATCGTCTCGATCTGCTTCGCGAGGTCGCGGGCCCGATCCGCCAACACGCGTACCTCGTGGGCCCGCTGGGGGTTCGCCCCGGCGCCCCGGCGCCATTCGCGGTTCAGCAGGCGGAATTCCTCGTCGAGTTGATTCAGGCGCTGTGTGAAGGCACTCTGCCGGGCCGACAGCGATTCCAGGTCTTCCTGCTCTAACTCGCGCGGCAGCGTCTCATACGCGTGCAGCATCTCCGTGTACAGGGCAATCTGCCGCTCAAAGTAGTTCACGATCCGCGCGCCGATATCGGTGCTGCCTCCCATGCGCATCACCCCCCCATCGGCGCGGTGGACGGGACGGTGCCGCCGGAGCGAAGCCGCATTTCAAGGCGCGCGTATTCCGCCTTGAGGCGCGCATCCTCCGCGAACGGCGCGTCGCTCTCGGCCACCTCGTCAAGGAGTCCGACGCCTTCGGCGAAATCGTTCAGCTTCAGCCGCGCATTGGCCTGTTGGAATTTCGCCCAGGCCGTGTCCTTTCCCTCAGGAGCAGCATCCGCCGCCAAGGCATACGCCTCTGCGGCCGCCGTGTAATCACCGTGCTCAAACAAGACATCCGCCCACTTCACCGCCGTGCGCTGCAAGCGGGGCGCTTCATCCGGGTGGCTGCTGACTCGCGCTTTCAAGTCCATCACGAGCGCGCGTGCCCGGGCCATCTGCCCCGTCACGAGAAGGGCGTTTAGCAGCTCGCCGTCGCCCTCCTCGGTCCGCTGGTCAGGATACTTGTTGTAGGCTTGCTCCATCTTTTCCAGTGCGAGTGCCGCGTCCATGCGCAACAGTGCCTTTCCGTGGCCGCACAAGAAGGCGTATGCCGTGGCAGGAGACAGTGTCTGCGGGTCCACACGCTTCGCCGTCGCCAGGGCGGTGGCTGAGTCGCCGGTCTTGAGCAGCGCGAGGGTCGTCTGCGCCAGGACCTCGGGATCATTCGTCAAGCCCGCCGCGGTCGAATACGCCTCCGCCGCGCGTTTCTCGAAACCCAGATCGGCGTAGAGCCCGCCAAGAGCCACCAGCACCGGCACATGCTGCGCCTTGCCTGTGGTCGCGATCGCCAGATTCGACAGCCGATCCAGCGCGCTTTCCGCCTGTCCCTGCTTCAGCAAGACAGACGCCAGCTGAAGGTTGCCTTCAAACGCCTCCGCGGATTGGGGCGAGACCATCAGCAGGTGTTCATACGCATCCCGCGCCTTCTGCAATTCGTTGACCCGCTCGAAGGCCTTGCCCGCGGCCAGCAGGGTCCGCGGGTCGTCTCCTCCCGCCTGGGCGGCGGTTAGAAAACGCTCCGCCGCCTCGGCATCCCGCCCAGAACGCTGCAAGAGTTCACCTTCGTTCGCCAGCACGTCAGCCCGGTCGCGGAACCGCTGGCTCGCCTGCGTCGCGACCTTCAGGGCTTCGCGACGGTTGCCCAGCTCATCCAGGGTCCGGCTCAGTTCCACGAAGGCCTCAGGCGTGCGTTCTGATTCCGGGAAAAAGCTGATCAATTCCCTCAAAATCTCTTCGGCTTTGCCCGGCGCCCCGCTGGCCCGGTATGCCTTCGCCAACAACAGATAGATCGCGTCGTTACCTTCAATCGTGGTCGCCGTCTCAAGACGATTCTCGAGTTCGCGAATTGCCCCCGCGGAGTCTCCCCGCGCCAAGGCCATCTCTCCCAGCAAGGCTACGGCCTCTGCGCCGACGGGACTGTCGAACCCTCCCAGCGCCACCTGGCGGCAGATGCTCTCCGCTTCCTGGGTCTGCCCTTTCCCCGCGTAGGCCTTGGCAAGCAGCAGGCGGGCCTCCGGCACATGCGCGGAACGCGCGTATTGGTCCAGCAGCCGTTGGGCGAATTGCGTCTGTTCGTCCAGGCGCCCCAACCGTTCGCTGACCCGGGCCGCCCGAATCAGTGTTTCGTCCGTGCCGGAGACGTCGACGAGTGTGATCAAGAGGTTGCGGTAGGTGTCCAGCGCCGCGACATCCGCGCCGGCCCGCTCGTACAGATCCGCTTTCCATCGAATTACGTTCGCCGATTGCTGCTGGTTTCCCGCCATGGCGAGATACTGGTTGATCTCCTGGTGCAGCCGTTCCGTGTCGGTGTCCTTCACCTTCTCGGGCAGTTCGCCGTAGCTGGCCGCGATGTGAAGGTACAGCAGTTCAGGGTCGGCCGCCGATGCGGGCTGCTCACCGATCACGGGTGCCAGCAGCTTCTTCGCCTCGGAATACTGGCGCATATCGACCAATGCCGATGCGCTGCGCACCAGTGCCGACACGTCTTCCCCGGCAGGCGTCCGCGCTACCTCGCCGCCGGGCTCGCGCTCGCGCACGGAATGCAATATCAAAAACGTGCCCACCGCGCACGCCACCGCCGCCGCCAGCGACGTCCATGTCTTGAGCGTGCCGCCTCCCGCAAAACCGCCGAGAGCGCCAAGCAACCGGCTCCCCAGCGATTGTCCGGGAGCGAGCGAAGATTCGGCGCTTTCACCGGCGGTTTCCTTCTCGGGCCGCTGAAGCAGATCGATCTCCGCGATATCCGCATCGCTCAATCGCACGGCCATATCGTCCCGGGCCGTTGCGGCGGCAGCGAGGTTTTCACCGATTTCCTCGCTCAACTCACGCACCGAAGGAATCTCAATCGAGTCTATCGGCGCGACGCCGTGCGTCTCCTTCGCGGCATTCGCGATTACCGCGTCCAGCAGTTCTTCCGCTTGAGGCACCGCGGCCGCAATATTTTCGGAGCCAACCTGAGACTCGGACGCCACCCATTTGGCCCGCTGAACCGGGTCGGCTTCACTGATGGGCTGCGCTTGCGCCTTGCCCGCCGCAGCCGCGGGCGCCGGCGGCGCGCTAGCGGAGGCCGCCGGAGGGGCCAGCGTTTCGTCCATGTCCGTTCCCATGGACGTCTCGACAGGCGTCAACGGCGTGTCGAGGTCGCGGTTATCCAGCACGTCCTCCGACGCGATACTCGCCAACAATGCATCGAGGTCGCTCTGGCTCAACTGTGCAGACTCGGCCTCTGTTGAATCGGCCTGAGGAGGAATGTCCGCCGGGATTGAACCGCTGTCCTCCCGTGCGCCGGCCACGTCTTGCGCGCGCTTCTGCGCCATGGACGCGCTGGCTCCCGTGATGGATTGAAGCAGCAGGTCGATTTCGTTTTGCCCCAACGCCGCATCGGCTTCCGCGTGCTCCGCGGGCGTTTCGATAGTTTCCGGCGTTGCCGGTTGCGCCCCCGCTCCGGCCACCCGCTGCGTCTCGCGGCGCAAGAGCTGGTCGATCTCGTCCTGAGAGGCCGCGCCGGTATCGGGCACACGCTCTTCCTTGCGAGCGGGTTCTTCCTTCGAACTGACGCGCAAGAGCCGGTCGATTTCATCCTGTTCGAGCGTGCCGCCCGCCTCGACCGGGGCACCCGCGACGCCGGAGCCCTCGGCCGCCGTGCCGCCGCCCACCGGACCGGGTGTGCCAGAAGGCTTGGTCCCGCCATCCTGCAAGGACCGCAAGAGCCGGTCGATTTCGTCCTGTTCGAGGGTTCCGCCCACCTCAGCGGAGACCGGCGCGGTGTCAACGGTTTTGGACGGTGGACTATCGCTCACCGGAGCAGGAACGGTAGCGGACGCACCTCCGCCATTCTGCACGGCGCGCAGAAGATGGTCGATTTCATCCTGATCGACGGTCCCACCGTCCTCGAGTTCCTCGATAGGCGCCTTCTCGGGCGCCCTCTGTCCGGTCACCGTGAACGCCGTGACCACTTCATCCAACTCGCCCTGGGCAATGAGGCCGAGGTCAGGAGGAAGCGAAACCGAAGCAGGAGGCTGAAATGCGGGTGGAGATGGGGGGGCCGGAGCGCCGGGTGTCTGCGGCTGCTTCATGCGCTGTTTGCGGGCAGCCATCTCCGCGGCCAAGGCCGCATCAAGCTCGTCCTGGCTGATCAACGGTTCCGGCAGGGGGGGAGATTGCCCGCCCCCTTGTCCGCCGCCGCTGTTTCCCGTTTCGTCCGCCACGAAGCTCTACCTTCGAAGGAGCCCGTCAGGTGCTCGCTCCTGCAATGAACATACAAGATATAGGGGAATCTCTTTGCCTAATGTCTTACCTTGTGCTATCTTAACACGAACGAACCCATCCTGCAATGGAAAGTAGGCACTTTTTTCCTGTTGCCCGTCTCGCTTCGAATGCCGCCCCCGCTTCCCTGCCCAAGCCGCTGAAATCGACCTGGATCTAATCCGTGAACGGCGGCTTGAGCACGGTCACGATTCCTCGCAGGTTCAGAAACTCTCCATCAGTCTACCATCCCTATTTCGAACGAATCGGGCTGACTCAAGATGAGTTCTTCCCGTTGACCATGAGCAAGCCGCGCCGCATCTATCGTCCCGCTGAGGGAATCGTCCGTTCCAAGTGCCCGAAGTACCGTATCTACGAGCCATTCCACGGAATCCTCCTTCGCGGGGTGCGCGAAAGGCGGAGAGACAGAGGCCGCGGCGAAGATTCCCAGCATGATCGCGAAGGATGAGTCTCCGCCGGTGTGACTCTCCGGTGTCTCCCTGCTATCCAGGATCTCGCCGAATGTCCGCCTCAACGGGAGCGTCAGCTCTCCGATGAGCGTTGCACGGTCAGTGGCCTGCGAGGACGTAGATTCGCGGACCAGCACGGCGAGAAAAGCCGGGTGCTCAAGGACAAGAAAGTGTGCGCAGACCGTGAGGAAGCGGCGGAAGATCCCGCTGGAAGGAGACTCACTATTAATCGTTTGATTAACTAACGTATCCAGTGTCAGGCAACGCCGCTGAAGCATGGCCTTGAACAGGCCCTCTTTCGACCCGAAATAGTAGCTCAACATCGCGATGTTGACACCTGCGGCTTCCGCAATCACCCGGGTCGATACCCCATCGCAACCCCGCGCTCCAAATAGGGCTTCCGCCGCATCCAGGATACTATCTGGTCCGTTTTTCATGACTTGTGTCCAAGTTAAACAATCGCATGATTAATTCTGAACCAAATAACGTCTCCAGTCAAGCCCCAATAGCCAACATCCTTAAGCCAAGCCGCGGAGGACCCAGCGCGATATAACCGCAACCAAACCAAGATAGTTATCCACCGATTTCGCTGATTACACCGATTCAATAGAGAGTCTGGCAAGGGGACGCCAACAAGGGGGAACGGGCGTCTCGCCCGTGGTTTGAGGACACCCCAACGCAGAGGCCCGAGGCTCGCAGAGGAACGAGGAGAAGCAGACGCACGGTCTTTTGGTACTGCCTGCTCATCACGCCCGCGGCGCGACAGCCAAGCGCTTCGCTCAGCTAAAATACTCGGAATGATCCGGCATGATGGCACGTGGCACGACAATACAAGGGAGTACGATATGGCGGAGAAGAAGACCCGTGATGCCAGCTTCGTCCAGTTCGTCGTGGACCAGCTCGCGGACATCGAGGGCATCCGCTTTCGCCGCATGTTTGGCGGGTATGGCCTCTATTGCGGCTCGGACTTCTTTGGTATTGTCGCCGAGGACCGGGTGTACTTCAAGACAAACGGCACGACGCGGCGCGAATACGAGGCCGCCGGCATGAAACCGTTCCGCCCCTCCAGCAAACAAACGTTGAAGAACTACATGGAAGTCCCGCCCGATGCCTTGGAAGACGCGAGCGAGCTGCTGCGTCTGGCGGAATACGCAATAGGCGTCGCGCGGGCTTGCGACACGTGTTGAGAGTACCGAGTTCTCGGACAATACTCCCCCGTTTGTATTCGGACGCCCTCCGAGTTCTTGCCGATTCTCGTAAAGTCTGGGCTCGGCGAAAAGTCCCGATAGGGACGTCAGATAATAGCCCGGCGATTCATCGCTGGGTCCGCGTCACCCCATACCTCCCAAGCCCCGGCAGGGGCGAAAGGGTCCACACCACCTCCAGTACCACGTAATTCACGTCATGTTTCTCATGCAAAACCTACAACCTATTTTTGAATGTCGTCTTCTTACGATAACTCACCCGCTCTGTCGTCCCTGCCGGGACTTGTCTTCTGGTTGTCCCTACCCAGCGATCAATCGCTGGGCTATTGTCTCTCGCCCTAACGGGCTTGATTCATCCAAGGCAGCGGCTCGGGTGGAAACTGGTAACTTCCGGTCGTTTCGCCCCGTTGTGCGAATTGAGAACTCGGTACTCTCAAGACAGATGATTGACGAGTTTAAACCACCTCAACTGTTGTGTCTGCCCGCCTGAGAGAGCCGCCTTGACGGATCGCCAGCGCGCGCGTAAAGTGAGACTCATCAGGTGCGGGAGGACCCAATCATGCGATCGCTTGTTCTATTGCTTGCAGTGGCTATTGCTCTTTCTGCCTCCGGCCAGGATCAGGCCGCAGTGAGCGCCGCCACGCCTCTCAAGGCAGGCGCGGCGAAGCGCAGCATCGTCCCGCCGTTTCCAACTCCGATGGCGGGATTCGGTGATCGGAGCGCCAACTTCGAAGGCGTAAAGACCCCTATCTATGCCCGCGCGCTGGTGTGCGCGAACGGTGACACCTCCGTGGCCGTTCTCGCCACCGACCTTCTGTGGATGCCGCGCGAGCTGGCGGACGCCATCCGCGGGGATGTAAGCGCTGCGACGGGCATTCCCGCGGCGAATATCTTGCTGTGCGCGGCGCACAACCATTCGAGTCTGGCAGGGTTCTCCAAGACTTCGTTGTTCGGAGGGCCTTTCAACCAAGAACTCTTCGATTTCCTGCGCCAGGAAATGGGCCAAGCCCTGACGGAAGCGCACGCATCGCTCCGGCCCGCGTCTCTGGGTTTCGGACAGGGCCGCCTGGATGGCTTTGCACGCAACCGGCATCAAGGCAACGAAGACGTCATCGATCCCATGGTCGGCGTACTCCGCGTAACCGAGGTGGATTCGCGCACGGTCATCGCTACCCTCTTCAACTTCACGGGGCACCCGGTCATCCTCGGTTCGGACAACCTGTTGTTGTGCGGCGAGTATCCGGGCGCCGCGGAGCAGATGGTGGAAGATGTGCTCGGCGGCGTCGCCCTGTTCACCCAAGGTGCCTGCGGTGATGTCACGGTCAAGCGTAGCGGGCCGCCTTTCCTGGAGGTCGAGCGCTTGGGCCGCATCCTCGGCGCGGAGGTCATCAAGACCTCCGAGATGACCCTGCCCGGTTCCGAGACATTTCTCTTTTCTCGCATGGAGGACGTTGAAGTCGAGCCGCGCGTGTTGC
>JADLCA010000573.1 GCA_020847495.1 Candidatus Hydrogenedentota bacterium
ATTTCATCGCCTGGAGCACGCGCTCCGAACGTTCCAGGCCCCGCACGAGCAGCATGCCCACGAGGTACCCAAGCATTCGCATGGTGTGCATATCCGTCCGCGGCGTGAACGCGCGGACCCGCATGGCCCGGCGGAGCTGGCCGTATTCGTATTGAAGGACCGCAATATAGCGCCCTGTCAGCAAGAGGAGCGTGGTTAATTGCGAGGGCACGCGTAGCGCGTGCAAGGCCCGGCCAAGCTGCGTGAACTCCATCGTGGTCAACAGCGCGGTCAGGATCAGCAGCAGGGCATTCGCCTTCAACGCGATCAACAGCGCGCCTCCTCCTGATGACAGCAGCAGCGCGCCACAGAGCAGCGCGAGGAATCCGTTCAAGGGAAGCAATCTGCGGACCAGTGCGCGGAGCGGCAGGCGCGCGGCCACGGCCAGCGCCACCGCGCCCGCGCAGGCCACAGCCGCCGCAGGGACCCGCGTCAGCAACGCCACGCAGAGCGAAAGCGCCACCGCCGCCAGGACACGCCCGCGCGGGTCGAGCCGGTGCACCCAGGAGTCTCCGCTGACGAACGCCTCGGCGAACACGTCAGGTGCGCTTTCCGGCGGCGCGGCCTTTGAACCACGCGAGCAGGCCCGCGACGCCCACAATGTAGCCGATGCCTCCGAGAACATCGCGCAGGCGCGTCGCGTGTTCGAGGGCATCAATCTGGGAGCGCAAGGGCTGGACCTCGCGGCTCACCGCGGATTCGATGAGTTGTTGAAGATCGATTTCCTTCGGGGCAGCGTCCGTGGGCAACGGAGCCTGAGCCGCGGCGGGCGCGGGCTTCGCAACAACGGGAACCTCCTCAGGCAGACTCTCGGACAATTCACTGGCGCCCACAACGAACTCCGCGCGGTGGCCGTCCACGGTCTCGGCCACGAAGCGCAGGTCGCAGCGCTGCGGTGGGGTCCATAGAAATGCGCCGTCTTCGCCTGAGACCGTCTCGCCCAGCAGAGCATCGTCCGGCCCGAGGACTTTCACTGTGATGTTCTTCGCCGGACCGCTCGCGAAGTACACGCTTCCCTTGACCGCGTCGCCTTCCGGCGCGGCGAAGAGGTTGAGTCCGTGCGCGTAGGACACCCCCGCGAGGAGGAGCGCGAACACAAGCGTCACAACACTGCGGCTAGGCGTTCTGTTCAAAGGCATCGCGAGCATCCAACTCCAAGGGGTTCGCAGCATCCGTTGAATGGGCAAAGACCTCCGGGCGCACGCGCCGCAGAAAGACCACTGCGGACCCGGTGACCAGGCCCTCGAGTATCATCAGCGGTATATGGGCGAGAAACACGCCCTGCGCGAGGACCAGGAGTTCGCGCCCTGCCGTCAACAACGACACGCAGAGCATGCCACACGACAGCGCGATCGATAACGCGCCGGTGGCAAAGCCGAGAACAAAGGTCTTTCGTCCACTCGATCCCATCAGCGAGTGATTGAAAAGGTAGTAGCACGCGACGCCGGGCAAGGCCATGTTCAGCGTGTTCAGTCCAAGTGTGGTCAGGCCGCCGTATCCGAAGAAGACCGCCTGCAACAAGAGCGCCACCAGAAACGAGGGAAACACGGCCCAGCCCAGGATGAGTCCCGCCAGGCCGTTCAACACGAGATGCGCGGCCGCGGGACCGACAGGCACGTGGATGAGCGACGCCACGAACAACGTCGATGACAACACGGCGACCGGCGCCATGCGGTCTTCATCGAGCTTGCGCAGGCCCGCCGCGACGCCCGCGGCCGCCAGCAGCGCGCCCGCGCCCAGCACCGGCCCCGGTATGACGCCCTCAGCAATGTGCACGCACCACTCCTCGCCTGCCTGCCTTACTTATCCGCCATGTCCACCGTCTTCACCCAAATCAATGCGCCCAGTTCCACATCCACCGGCTTGCCGTCCGGATTGGGCAGTTTCTCATCCCCGTCGATCAGCGCCGCGAATCCCCACCAGCCCGCGCGCGGCATCGCGTACGTGAAGACGCCGCCGGCGTCGGTCTTGATCGACTGCGTCACGAGCGCATCGTTGGGCGCTTTCACAGCGCCGTCCGCATTCAGGTACTCGACTTCCACGGTCGCAAAGGGAACGGGCTTGCCGTCCTTGCGCACGATACCCTGGAATACGTTCCCGGTCCACAGTCCGAAGGGCCGCATGAGCGGCTCGATTTCCACGGGAAACCCGGCCATCGTGTCCCAGCCTGCCCACGACCCGAACGCGGGCACAACGACCTTGGTATAGTGAATGATCAGCTTCTCTTCGGCCGGCTCCCAATAGGGTGCGGGTTCGAGGCAGAAGACGTGCGCCCCCGGACCCTGAACGGTGTATTGAGATTGATACGCGGTCTTGCCTCCCACCTGCACGGGCTTCAGTGCAGGCAAAAGATCCTGCTTCTCTCCTCGCACCAGCACGTCAAAGCGCTTGGGCGCGCCCATCTCCATGACGGGCCCGTTTTCCATCGGATGCGTGAATACCAGGTCAAGGGTAATCGTCTTGCCCGTAGATGAATCGACGACATCCACCGACGGAAGGATGACCTGGAAATGGGCAAAGGCCGCGGGTGCGGCAAACAGGATGCCAATCAAATAGCGTGAGAAGATGCGCACGGCAAGTGACTCCAATTGGATCGGGCCTGGTATTACCAATTTCGCAATCGTAATACATTCGGGCCGGAAAGTAAAGCCTGCGCGCGAAGCAACTTGCCCATGCAAGACGCGGCGAACTGGAGGCCGGCCTGAAATCCGACACGCATTCGGATGGCATAATTGGGGTAGCGTGTCTCCTCTTGGATCACCAGTAGACGAGATTGGAGGCGTATTGTGAGCGAGCGATTTCGACGCGTGTTTGAAGTGCGTGGGTTGATGATGGCGCCGCCGGTTCTGTTCATCATTCTCTACACGCGAGGCGAGTACGAGAATGACTGGGTCGTCTTTCCCCTGGGATTCGCCGTATTCCTGGCCGGGGTCATGCTGCGCGTCTGGGCGCAGATGCATCTGCATTACCGCCTAAGCGAGCGCAAAGTGCTGACCCGGACGGGTCCCTACGCCTACGTGCGCAACCCCATCTACATCGCCAACACGACCTTGCTGCTGGGCATGACGGTGCTGTCCGAACTGCTCTGGTTTGCGCCGATCATGATGGTATGGTGCGCGCTGGTGTACGCGTTTGTCGTGCGCTACGAAGAGGCGCACTTGAAGAGAAAGTACGGGGAAGCCTACCAGAGTTTTCTCAATGCCACTCGCCGCTGGATACCCCGGATCCAAGGCGTGTCTGTCGCCAGATTCTCCATGCGCAAATACTTGAAGCCCAGTATTCTCGCGGAGTTGCACTGCTTCCTCCTCGTGATTCCCTTCTTCCTGAAGGAAATCATCGTACACTGATGCGCTGAACCTCGTGCTGCGGATGGACTAGCGCGCAGACGTCTGCATCTTCTCTGGAGTGTAGACTTGCATGCGGCCGGAGCAAAAGGTCAAGCATGGCGTCCATACTGTATCCCATGGGACACAAGCGAGGGCGGATGCTGTCTGCCTTCGTGCCTCTGATGTGGATTCCTGCTCCCGTTCTTCCCTACGAAGCGGAGGTGTCCGCGGGACCATCGATATAGATGTCGCCGTTCTCCGCGGTGAGTTCGACGCGGAACTGCCCGCCGTTGAGCTGCCCGTTGTATTTGCGCGAACCGCGCACGATGTTGCCCGTCAGAGGGACGGCGGAATCCACTTCGCCGTTGCGCGCGGTGACCCAGAGGCTCGCGTCCGCTGTAGGCGGTATCACGAAATTGAGGTTGCCCCGCTCCACCTGTACATTGTACTCGCCTTGCACGCCGTCCAACGCAAGGATGCTGATGTCGCCTCCCCGATTCCGGATGAAGACCTCGCCTTTGGGCGATTCAACGATTGTCTTTCCTTCGACCCCGCTGATGGTCTGCTTGCCGTACACATTAACTGTTTTGGTCGCCCCTTGCTGGGCGGTGATCGTGAGTGGGCCTTGGCAGTCCGTGACCGTCACATCGCCTGCCTGATTGCCGATGTCAAAGGGTCCGGCGTCGCGCTTGCAGTGCTCCACCGCGATCGCGCCCTTGACCTGTTCGGCCTCGATGCCGGAACCCATGCCCGCGATCGAGGTGAATCCATTCTCCGCGCGGATCTTCAGCGCCACGGATCGCGGACACTTGATTTCGAGGTCTACCCGGTAGTGCGTGCAACCCAGGGCCGCCATATTGTCCCTCACGGCGGTGGTGATGAAGAGCTTCCCATCCAGCGGTTCGAGCCGCAGGTTGAGCGCCTCGATCGCCGCCTCCGCGTTTGCCTGCGACTGCACCCGCACGACCTTCGTGGCCTTGACCTGGAGCTGGTTGGAGTCGGACCCTTCGATGCGGACATCGCCCAGGATCGCTTTGATCGAGACCTGCATGCCTTCCGCAACCTCGGCGCTTTCTTCCAGTCCCCGGGTTACGTATTCGCCGCCGCTGCGGGACGGGGGCGCGGGTGTCGGCTTGAGCCCTTCCTGATGAATGTAGATGTTGTCGAACGACGCGTGGAGCGACACCCGCTGTTTTGACTCCATGTTGACCATCTTCGCATACGCCAAGGCGCCTTGCGCGGACTGATCCATGGAGACATCCGGCTGGATCGTGCCGTACTGCACGGTCGCCGCCACATCCGGCTTGCTGTTCTCGGGGAGATAGAGGTGAATGGGGCCACTTTCCGACGTGACATCCACACTGCATTCGGGCGCCAGTTCGCGGACGGACACGGCTCCCATGAAGTTGCCCACTTTCAGGTCCCCGGCAACGCTGGAGAATTCAGCCTGGCTCCCGCGCAGTTCAAATGAGCCTCCTTGGCGAAGTCCGGAAGCGTGAAGGGGAAACTCACCTATGGCGCGGACCCGCACCGGACCGGATATGTCGCGCAGGTCGACGAGTCCGAACAGCGATTCCACCCCGGCGCTGCCTTTTATGCCCGCGACGACAGTGTCCCCGAAGTTATTATTGCACAATAGGTTGACACCCACAGGCACGGTCACGGTGTAGTTGACCGCGATAGCGACCTTGCCCCGGTTGCGGGTGTCGGGATACTTGGTGCGCACCTCAAGGCGCTCCGGGAACTCCTTAACGTCCACCTCGATGGCATCGATAAGTTCATCGGCCACCTCGACGGATTCGGCTCCGGCGGAAATCTTCGCACGCACTTGCACAACGGGATTGTCCCACGTGGCGACACGGATCTCGCCGAATTCGCTTGCGATGGACACGGTGCCGTCAGCCTTGACCGGGTAGCTCATATCAAAATCGCGAGCCGCCATCGACAAGCCGGTCCAGTCCACGCCGCCGCTTTTGTCCAGCCTGCCAAAGCGCGGCGCGATGAAGTCCTCTGTCTTTTCGCCCAGGATGGTGAGCCATTTGGAGACGGTGTCGAGGATCGACGAGGGCGCGTCGGGCCGGTCCGATTGGCCAAAGGCCGCCGAAACGGCCAGAAGCCCGAGAACCAGTATGACGCGGAATGGGCGCGGCGCTACCATGAGACTTCCCTTTTCATCCTGAATACGGCAGTTGAATGGGACTGACCCTGTCTTTCGCGTAGGCTTTGCGGAGCGAAACACGGGGTCTGTCCCTCATCCTGCGGGAGACCGCAACGGCTCTGGCAACGCATTCGCGCCGGTAACGTTGATGACTCCATGGCGGTTCAACTGCCGTTTTTAGGTTCATGGGTGCGAGCATAGCAGGTCGGGCGTGGGAAGGGCACGCGCGCGGAATGCGGGTCAGAGACTGCGCTCAACGTAGTAAAGCGTCTTGAGGGCCTGCGCCTGGCGCGGGATATTGGCTTTGAACACACGGTTGGCCCGTTCACAGCCCGGGTTGCGCAACAGGGCCTGACGCGCGGCCGAAAGGTCCGCGTCGAGGGCGAGCACCGCGCGAGTCTGCTGCCACTCGCGCAGGTTCCGGGGGGCTTCGGTCCGCGAGCCCACGGCTGCGGCCAAGGTCTGGATTTCGGAGGTCGCCTTGCGGATTTCTTCCGGGGTGGGCCCGCTGGCCGTAGTGCGCACGGGAACCGAGGCCCGCGTTTCCGTGCGGGCGGAAGCGCCATCACCGAGCGCATAGGAGAAATACACCGTGCACAGACCCACGATGCCAGCGGCGTAGGTAAGGCCCTTCAGAATGATCAAAGGAGTACGGCCGCGGGCGCGACGCTGGGTGCTGCGCTCCGTGCGGGCCGCAACCAGGATTTGCTTCGTCAGGTCCTCGGACGGGCTGAGTTCGTTGGCGGACGCGGTGAACTCGATGGACGCGCGGATCCCCGCCACTTCCCTTGCGCATTCCTTGCACGTGGTGACATGCCGCGCCGTGGCGGTGGAAATGCCGTGCCCGTCCACGAGGCCTTCCGCATAGGCCAAGAGTTCGAGCTTTGACGGGTGACCTAACATCCCGTTGCGATGGTCCTTATACGTAGTCTTTGAAGCGAGCCAAAAGCGGGCGTAAGGCCCGTTCGGCCCGGACTACGCGCGATTTCACCGTGCCCACCGGTGAATCCGTAATCTGGGCAATCTCTTCGTACGACAGGTCTTGGAACCGCCGCAGCACGAACGCCTCGCGCTGATGTTCGGGCAGTTCCCGCAGCGCCGTATTCACGGCTTCCGAAATCTCTCCCCGCTTGAACGCCTGGAACACGTCGGTACGCTCGTCACCCACGTGGTCCAGCGGGTCGAACTCGTCTTCGGGGCTCTTGCGCCAGCTCCACCCCGACGATAAGCTCAGGAACTTCGGACGCCGCTTCCGTCTCATCCACTCCTTCGAGACGATATTCGACGCAATCGTGTAAAGGTACGTGGTGAACTTGGCCGTGGGCTGATACCGTTGCGCGTTGCGCACCAGGGCCAGGAAGACTTCCTGGGTCAG
>JADLCA010000574.1 GCA_020847495.1 Candidatus Hydrogenedentota bacterium
CCTGCGGCACGAAGAGGCTGCGACGGACGGCTCCGACGGAAAAGGGCTCGGGCCCACTCCGGTGCACTTAGAATATGAATCCGGGCCTGCGCATCATCGCGCCGGGGGATTGTATCCAACCATGGTATGTGCGCTATGCTATTTCCTTGTCCTTGCTTGTTTCTCGGGCAGGGCAGGGCGCGTTGTGGAGGACTCTACGCCGGACAGGGTTTTGTCCAGCACGCTGCCCTCGAGGGAAGTAACTGTCAAAGGGGTGCCTCGCATGTCGTACGTACACGAACTGTTCGATTTGGCGAAACGCAACAATCCGGGTGAGCCCGAGTTCCACCAGGCGGTGGACGAAGTGTTGAACTCTCTGGAACCCGCCTTGGCCAGGCATCCCGAGTACCAGGAGAACCGGATCCTGGAACGTCTGATTGAGCCTGAACGTGTGATCCTGTTCCGGGTGCCGTGGCTGGACGATCAGGGGCGCATTCATATCAATCGTGGTTACCGGGTCGAGTTCAACAGCGCCATCGGACCATACAAGGGTGGTCTGCGCTTTCACCCAACGGTGAATCTGGGGATCTTGAAATTCCTGGCGTTTGAGCAGACGTTCAAGAATGCGCTCACCACGCTCCCCATGGGCGGCGGCAAGGGCGGTTCCGATTTCGATCCAAAGGGCAAGTCCGACAACGAAGTCATGCGCTTCTGCCAGTCGCTGATGACGGAACTGGCCCGCCACATTGGTCCTGACACCGACGTGCCCGCGGGTGATATTGGCGTGGGCGGTCGCGAGATTGGCTTCTTGTTCGGCCAGTACAAGCGTCTCCGTAATGAGTTCACCGGTGTGCTGACCGGGAAAGGCATCAACTGGGGCGGCTCTCTTATACGTCCTGAAGCGACCGGGTACGGGTCCGTATACTTCGCGCAAAACATGTTGGCAACGCGCAGCGAAACCCTGGAAGGCAAGATCTGCACTGTCTCCGGGTCGGGCAACGTGGCCCAATACACTGTTGAAAAGATCAACCAGTTTGGCGGTAGGTGCGTCACATTATCGGATTCTTCTGGTTTCATCCACGACCCGGATGGCATCGACGCACAGAAGCTGGCCTTCGTCATGAAGCTGAAGAACGTCAAGCGCGGCCGCATCGACCAGTATGCCAGCCAGTATCCCCGCGCGACCTTCCACGAAGGTGCGCGACCTTGGGGCGTGCCCTGTAACTGCGCATTTCCAAGCGCGACCCAGAACGAAATCGAACTGTGCGACGCGGAAGCCTTGGTGAAGAACGGGTGCACGCTCGTGAGCGAAGGCGCAAACATGCCCACCGCCCCCGACGCGGTGGATGTTTTCATCGCCAATAAGATCCTCTATGGACCGGGCAAAGCCGCCAACGCCGGCGGCGTGGCCGTGTCCGGCTTGGAAATGGCCCAGAATTCGCAGCATGTCTCCTGGACTCGTGAAGAAGTCGACAAACGGCTCAACGACATCATGCGGACCATCCACGACACCGCCTTTACCATTGCCAAGGAATACGGGCATGCCGGCAACTACGTCGTCGGAGCGAACATCGCCGGTTTCCTCAAGGTCGCCGATGCGATGCTCGATCAAGGTCTGGTGTAACGTCTTGACCGCCGCGTACGACGGCGCCTGACGCGACGTTTCGAATGTGTTAGTGGTGCGGGCTGACCGCCTGCCTCTCAGGCGGGATGTCCGCATCGCAAACAACAATGTTTTACAGCGTGCATCACTGAGTATGGTTCTTGGCGCGAACCGCGTTGCGCGCGCGAGAGACGCGTCCACTTTGACGAGGGCCCGCCCGCATGGACAGACCCAATGATCTGACCACCGGCGTTGCCGCACTGGATACCCTCCTGCTGGGTATCGAGGCTGGCGACAACATCGTGTGGCAGGTCGAATCCGTCGCCGACTATGCCGTATTCGCGACCGTGTTTACGGAGCGCGCCATCACCAACGGCCGTAAGACGGTCTACGTCCGTTTCGGCCGCCACGCCCCACTCTTGACCCCGCGCGATGGCTTGACCATTTTGGCCGTGGACCCGCAGGCTGGCTTCGAGCCCTTTATCGACAGCATTCATAGCGAGATTGCCCGAGCGGGCCGCGGCGCATTCTACGTCTTCGATTGCCTCTCCGATCTCCTGGCGGATTGGATCAGTGACCAGATGATCGGCAATTTCTTCATGCTTACCTGTCCCTTCCTCTACGACATGGACACTATCGCGTATTTCGCGTTGTTACGCGATGCTCACGCCGAGGCCGCCACCGTTCCCATCCGAAAGACTACGCAACTCCTCATCGATTTGTACCGGAACGGTGACAAGGTCTACTTGCGGCCCATCAAGGTGCGCGGCCGCTTTCTCAGGACGTTGCACATGCTGCACGTTCTCCAGGATGGAAGATACAGGTCTGTCACGGAGAGTCACATCCTCGCGGAAGTGCTGACTCGTCCAATACAGGCCCCGCCTTCTCCGTTGGAATCATGGAATCGTATCTTTCCGGATTCGTGGCAGCGGGCCGCCATCCTCGGTGCGACTCTGGTCGAGGGCGAGGCGGACCGCGTTCGCAGTCTACTGCGCATGATGGTCTCGCGCGACGCCCGTGTGCTTGCCTTGGCCGAGCGGTACTTGACTCTAGACGATCTTCAGGCAATCGGTCGTCGTATCGTTGGCACGGGCCTCATCGGCGGCAAAGCCGTCGGCATGCTCCTGGCCCAGGCAATCCTGCGCAGGCACGACCCGCAGTGGGCCACTCGGCTCGAGACCCACGATTCGTTTTACATCGCTTCTGACGTCTTCTACACATTTCTCGTTGAAAACGGATGCTGGTGGATCCGGAAGAATCAGAAGAACCCCGAGGCTTTGCACGAAAGCGCGAGTCAGGCCCGGCGCCGGATACTTACCGGGACCTTCTCCCCGGCGCTTCTTGACCGCTTTCGCATCATGCTCGAATACTACGGCCGGTCCCCGATCATCGTTCGCTCCAGCAGTCTGTTGGAAGACAATTTCGGTAACGCATTCGCGGGAAAATACGAGAGTGTCTTCTGCGCCAATCAGGGCTCTCCCGATCAGCGTCTCGAAGAGTTCTTGAACGCAGTGAAACGGGTGTACGCATCGAGCATGGGGGAGGAGGCCTTGGCCTACCGCACCCGCCATGGCCTGCTCCACCTGGACGAGCAAATGGCCCTTCTCGTGCAGCGCGTGTCCGGCTCGGAACACGGCAGGTTCTTCTATCCGCATCTTGCGGGTGTGTGCTTCTCGTTCAACCCGTACGTGTGGAACCACGACATCGATCCCAATGCGGGTTTGCTGCGACTCGTCTTTGGCCTCGGCACCCGCGCGGTGGACCGCAGCGACCAGGACTACACCCGTGTCATCGCACTCAATGCCCCCGGGCGGCGCCCGGAAGGTGACGGCGGCGATGGGGCCCCCTTGGCCCAACACCGTGTAGATCTTCTCGACCTACGCGAGAACGCCTTACGCACCGTCGATTTTGAGGAGGCCGTCGCGATGGATTGCGACCTTCCCATCGATCTCTTTGCCCCTGTCAACGCCTTCGTGGCACGACGTCTCCGCGAGACCGGCGCACAGAACGCGCCTCCTCGTTTTCTCACCTTCGACGGGCTCTTTAAGCAGACCACTTTCATCGAAGATGTCCGCAGCATGCTTTCGATTCTGCAAGAAGCCTACGCCTGCCCGGTAGACGTGGAGATTGCCGCCAACCTGCCGCCGGAAGGAGGCTACCGTCTTAACGTGCTCCAGTGCAGACCACTGCAGATTCACAGCGGCTCCTTGCAAGAGAGTCTCCCCAATTCCTTGCCGGCCGAGTGCGTGCTGCTGAAGTCCTGTGGCCCCGTCATCGGGCGAAGCCGCTCCGAGGCCGTGCGACGCCTAATCTACGTTGATCCCGCAGGATACTCCGCGTTGCGCACCCAGGACCGCTACGCAGTCGCCCGGCTCATAGGACAATGGACCCACCTGCCATGCGACCCGGCCAGCTCCGGCGCACTCCTTCTGGTGGGCCCAGGGCGCTGGGGGACCCGCTCGCCGGAACTCGGCGTTCCTGTCACCTTCGCGGAGATTGATCGCGTAGACATTCTCTGCGAACTGGTTGCCATGAGAGAAGATCTCGTTCCAGATGTCTCTATGGGGACGCATTTCTTCAGCGAACTCGTCGAGATAGACATGCTGTACACGGCTGTCTTCCCCAATCAATCCGGAAATATCATCAATCTGAAGAGCGTCTTCCGGCCACAGAATCGTGTCCGGCAGCCCGACTCGATGCCCGCCGCCTACGCCGACATCATTCAGGTTTACGATCTCGACGGGGTCCGCCTTCATGCAGACACCATGCGCCAGGAGGTCATCTGCTTCCGTTCGCTTGTGGGTACGTGACCTTGCCCTGCATTGTCTCCTGACCTCTTTCCGTAGGTTCTCCATCGGCAGACCATCAAAGTGACAAAAAACGTCGTGATTAGACGGGTGTCGTCGTCATTTTGCGGTGCTCGACGGTGCCGTGTCTACTTTCCTTTCATCGTAAATCCTTGTTTCCCCAGTGCTTGTGAAAAGCGTCCCTATCTTGGCCTGGCACTTGCTCTTCTACCGAGTACGTTAGCGACGCGAAGTCGGCGCAAGGGATTCGCCGATGGTGGAAATTGAGAAACTGAGTAGCTCTGGAGGGTAAGACGATGAAAGCTTTGTCAAAGAAGTCCGGTTTCACGCTGATTGAGTTGATGATCGTGGTCGCGATTATCGCGATTATCGCGGCGATTGCCATTCCGAACCTGCTCCGCTCCCGCATGAGCGCGAACGAAGCGGGCGCGGCAGGCGCCATGCGCACGATTTCGACGGGTGAAGTGGCGTTCCAGACGGCCGCGTTCGTGGACACGGACACGGACGGCGTGGGCGACTACGGCTCCCTGGCCGAACTGGCCGACCCGGATGGCGCGGGTGCGACGCCCCCGTTCATTGACCAGGTTCTGGGCAATGGCCAGAAGCACGGCTATGTATTCACCGTCGCGGTGACCAACGGCACCGCCACCACGATGCCGGCCTACACCTGCACGGCCACCCCGGCTGCGGCAGGCCGCACAGGCTACCGGCA
Source organism: Candidatus Hydrogenedentota bacterium (assembly GCA_020847495.1). Taxonomy (GTDB): domain Bacteria; phylum Hydrogenedentota; class Hydrogenedentia; order Hydrogenedentales; family SLHB01; genus JAHDWY01. Next base: position 5,102 of record JADLCA010000574.1, read on the forward strand.
GTACTTCGTGGACGAGTCCGGCGTGATTCGCTTCACCGCTGACGGCAGCGCGGTGACGGTCGCCTCGGCTCCGTTGAACTAACCTAGCTCCTAATCCCAGCGCGTAAGCGGGGGAGAGCGGCGGGCGCCCGAAAGAGGGCTCCGCCGCTCTCCCCTTTTTCTTGGGAATGGGAATGATGGGAGCTATGGGAAGTATGGGAGCTATGGGACCGATCGGTCGGATCGGTCCTATCCGTCCGATTCTCCCCACACTAGACTCAACCAACTCCCTCATCGCATAATCGCTCCGGCAACCACCACACGGGAGGATTCAACATGCGGCGGCGAGCATTTCTCGAGATGGCGGGGGGAGCAATTCTCGGCAGTGCATTGCCTGTTGCGGTATCCGCCCAAGAAGCTGCTGCGGGCCAGCGTCCCAACATCCTCTGGATCACCTGCGAAGACAGCAGCCCGCATCTCGGCTGCTACGGGTGTGCTGAAGCCACCACGCCCAATCTCGACAAGCTGGCGAGCCAGGGTCTTCGCTACGACCTGGCTTTCTCCGTGGCGGGCGTTTGCGCGCCGAGTCGATCGTGTCTCATCACTGGAATGTACCCCACGTCGCTCGGCACGTGTCACATGCGCTGCAACAACCCGCCGCCCGATCATGTGAAGTGCTTCTCCGAGTATCTCCGGAATGCGGGCTATTACTGCACAAACAACGTCAAGACGGACTACAACTTTCCGCCTCCGCCAACGGCTTGGGACGATTCCAGCAAGACCGCCCATTGGCGCAACCGGCCCGATACCACGCAACCGTTCTTTTCCGTCTTCAATTTCACGATCACGCACGAGTCACAGATCGGAACGCTGCCCGACAAGATGAGCGAGGGCAACCGCGCACTTCTTGTCGATCCGCCGCACAACCCCGCGCGAGTGGAATTGCCGCCCTACTATCCGGACACGCCCCTCATCCGTCAGCACTGGGCCCATTACTTTGATTTGCTCACGGCCATGGACCGCCAGGCTGGTGAGGTGCTTCGACAGTTGGAGGACGATGGCCTCGCGGAGAACACGATCGTGTTCTTCTTCGGCGACCACGGTGTGGGCCTACCGCGCGCAAAACGCTGGATGTATGATTGCGGCCTCCGTGTGCCTTTCATCGTCCGTTGGCCGGGGAAGTTTGAAGCAGGTTCCAGTACAGACAGGCCGGTGAGCTTTGTCGATTTCGCGCCCACGGTACTCTCTATCGCGGGCGTGACGATCCCCGAACACATGCAGGGCTCGCCCTTCCTGGGTGCGGCGGAGAAACCTGCGCGCGAGTACATCTTCGCGGCCCGCGACCGCATGGACGAAACGTATGACATGATTCGGGCCGCGCGCGACCATCGGTACAAGTACATCCGCAACTATGAACCGGAACGCGCGTACGATCAGTACCTTACTTACCCCGAGAGCTTTGGGGTCATGCAAGACATGCGCCGGGTGGAGAAGGCGGGCGAACTGAAAGGTCCAGAGTTACTTTTCTTTCGCGACCAAAAGCCCATCGAAGAACTCTATGACACACAGCAGGACCCGCATGAACTCAACAATCTTGCAGAGTCGGGCCATCACATTGATGTCCTCAACAGGCTGCGGCACGCCATGGACTCGTGGATGACCGAGGTCCGCGACCTAGGATGCATTCCTGAGTTTGCGCTTGCCGAATGGCTTGCCAACCGCGGCTCCGAAGCGGCGCCTTCCCAGGCGCAGGCCTATCCGCAGATGAGCGATTCAAGCCGATCCATCTTCAGCAAGGAAGTGAATGATTATATCGGCCAACTGAACAGCACCGATCGTATTGCACGCTTGTGGGCGATCAAGACCCTTGGAATTCTGGGCAAAGAAGTGGAGCCAATCCTCATTCAGGCCTTGCAGGAGACCGATTCCGCAGTCGCCTTCTGGGCGGCCATGGCCTTCGAAAACTATGCGCCGCTTTCACCCGAGGCACTTGATGCCCTTCGCAACGCCATGGCCAATGCCTCGACGCCGGTCCGGATTGCGGCCGCACGAACTATCTACAAGGTGGATGGGCCCGAGTCTGCTGTTACCGTCTTTCTCGCTGGGCTGGAAGACCCGAACGCGTTTGTGCGTCTGCGCGCTGTTGAGGCGCTGGACCATCTGGAGATTACGACGACCGAGGTTCACACAGCCTTGGAACGAGCAGCCCTGGACAAGACCGAGTACGTGCCGAGGATTGCGAAGCACGCGCTTACACGGTGGTGACGCCCGTACGCGCGGCCCACTGCTCCCACGCGGAAAGCAGTTCCTTGGCGGTGTCCGGCGCCGATGCCGAGAGATCGTGCAGCTCGGTCCGGTCTTCCTCCATGTTGTAGAGTCCCCACGCGCCATCCTTCGTCGCGACAAGTTTCCACTTGCCATGGCGCGCGCCCTTGTTGCCGTAGTGTTCCCAGAACAGCCAGTCGTGCGGCGCACGTGTGCCGCCGCGCAGAATGGGAGAGAGACTCTTCCCAGCCAAGGGCCGGATACTACGGCCTTCGAAGGTCTCGGGATACGCCGCGCCTGATTCTTCGCACGCCGTCGCCATCAGGTCCATGATGATGCCCGGCTCGTGCGACATGCGGCCGCCTTCGATGATACCCGGCCACCGCGCAATGCATGGCGTGGAGATGCCCCCCTCGTGAATATAGTGCTTGAACATGCGGAAGGGCGTGTTGCTCGCGTTCGCCCAAGGCCGTTTGTACGCAACAAACGACCCGCGTTCGCCGGGTTTTGTGCCGGGCGTATTCAGATTGCGCGCCTCCACCGATTCGTGGCACCCGCCATTGTCCGACAGGAAGAATACAAGTGTGTTCTTGTCCGCGCCGGTGCGCCGCAGTGCTTCCAGGACCCTGCCGATACCCTGATCCATGCGATCCACCATCGCGGCGTACACCGCCATGCGCAGAGACCAGTCCTCCTTGTTGTCCACGTCATTCCACGCCGGCACTTCAGGATCGCGTGGCGACAATGCCCATTTCCGGTCGATGATGCCCAAGGCGAGTTCCCGCTCGTAGCGCTCTTCGCGCAGGACGTCCCAGCCTTTGTCGTAGAGTCCGCGATAGCGATCGATATCTTCGGGCCACGCGTGCAGCGGCCAATGAGGCGCGGTATAGGCGAGATAGAGAAGGAAAGGCTCCGCGCGTCCCTGGTGCTCTTCAATGTACTGCACCGCGTGATCGCTGAAGGCGTCCGTCATGTAGAAACGGTCGCCTTCCGGCGTGTACGGCTTGTCGTCCAGCGCCATGATGCGCTTGTGGTTCGGTTCCTGCAGGAGTTCCCAGTAACTGCTGCCTCCGCTGACCAGTCCGAAGAACCGGTCGAATCCCCGCCGTCGCGGCCAATGTTCCGGCGCCTCCCCGACATGCCACTTGCCGGACATGTACGTGCTATAGCCAGCGCCCTTGAGGAGTTCGGCCATGGTCACGCAGCGGTCGTTCAAATACCCTTGATAGGGGCCTTCCCCGCGCCGTTTTTCGGGCGTTGTCACCATGGCGCCCATGCCTGCATCATGGGGGTACAGCCCCGTCAGGAGGGAAGCGCGCGAAGGACAACACCGCGCAACGTTGTAGAACTGCGTGAAGCGCATCCCCTCGGCCGCGAGACGGTCCAGATTGGGCGTGCGAATCTCCGAGCCTTAGCATCCCAAGTCCGAGAAGCCCATGTCGTCCGCGAGTATGACGACGATGTTTGGTCTCGCCGCTCCCTGTGCGTGAACGCGCCCCGGTAGCGCAGCGGCCGCCAGACC
>JADLCA010000575.1 GCA_020847495.1 Candidatus Hydrogenedentota bacterium
GCAAAACGCGGCTCGAGAAGCCCGATCGGCGATGGCTGAAAGGGGGTCTCCTCGGAGAATGAAACTACGTAGCGGCCTGAGGCCAGATCCGGACTGAAGCGGACGAAGTCATCATCGCCCATCCGTCCTCCGTAGATGAGGTAATCGCCGTGGTAGCCCGGTTTCCAGTGGTCAGGGTTATGTCGATGGAATTGGGTCGCCAGCCAGGACCACGGTGTCGTGTAGCAGCCGGTGTCCAAATTGTCTACGGTCACTGATGAACTCGGGAGATTCCGTTGCGAAGGCACCTCCAATTGGACACTGAACACTTGCGGGGAGTTCAAGGCGCCGGGGCAGTCCACGGCCACATCCGCCAGGTACACGCCGTGGCGATTAGGTAACGCCGCGGCGTCTACGGCCACGGCGAGTCCTTCACCTTCGCGCGTAACAGACAACCAATCCCGGCCTGGACGATACACGATCGAAAGAAGTGGCTCCGTCAGTGTGCCCGATGCAGCACTGCGAACGCGCACATGCTGTGCAGCAGGGCGCGGGGACGTCTCAGGTCGCGCGGTGAATTGCAGTGTGAAGGGTTCAAATGCCGGTTCCTGCGCGTAAACATCCAAGGCGGAAACCGGTCGGACACGAAAGGCCATCGCTTCCGGCGAATCGAGAACTATCGCGGGCTGGTCGATGGCCAGCGTGCCGGAGTCCACCGTGATGTGCTGCGTTCGAGTGGAGTTCCGTGCACCATCCGATACCGTGAGGGTCACGGGATAGATGCCGGGTTCGACGTAAACGTGCTGCGGTTGGCATTCGACGGCCGTGCCCCCGTCGCCAAAGGTCCAGCGATAGCGCAGCACGTTCCCCGTGATGCCTGGACGCGACGGGGAACCGTCGAACTGCACCGGCACGCCCACGGTTGCGGGCGAGCATGGCCGCATTTCTGCGCGAATTTCGCCCGCTTGCAGCCGGTTGTTCTCGAAGCATTGCCAGAAAAGAACCCACGGATCCAGAAGCGTCTCATTGTCCTCCGGTCCAATTTTGAACACGAAGTGAGAATGGGCATGCGTGCCCGTCAATACGCCCGCGGCCTCCGCAAAGTGGGTACCCTGCTTCAGGGGTGTGTGCTCGGGGACCAGCAGCCGTACCATGTGGTGGGTCTGCAACACCCAGCGTTGTCCGTTCTCCCACGTACGCACGCCCCGCCACCGGTTGTTGTTGTGCCCCATTTCGAGGGAGTTGAAGTAATACTGGGTGTCGAAGTCGATGGGTGCCCACAGCGGTGTGCCGATGGGCATGTTGACGTCCAGTCCGCCGTGAAGCTCCGCGCCGCGATACGGCCCCATCCATACATCATTCGCTTCATAACTATCGGCCACGTCAATGCAGTTCTCAGGATTGGGATACCACGGCCGTATCGGCTGCGGGCAAATGGGCAGCGTCATGTCCTGCACCGCGAACCGGGCGTCTTTACGTGGCAAACCACCACCGTGGTTGTCCGTAAGAATGCGCCCGGCATCGAGAACGCCGTCGAACCAGATTCGCATGCCGTTGATGACGTAGGGCTCGTAGAACGACTGCTGCGCAGGCACGAACCGCCGCATAGTCATGGGGTGCCCATCGACGAGTACGCGGCAGCTCATCTCGTACACGGTCTGGCCGCCAGTGATACCCTGCTTGAGTTCGGACAGGTTTGTCAGGATGACGCGGGCTTCGGTCGAGTCCACAGTAAGCGTTCGCGTTTCCCCGTTCAGCAGCGTAAATCTCAGGGTATCACTGCGATTCAACTCAACGGCTGCGAGCGTGGGCTGAGCCGGGATAGATATTCCCCCGGCCGCCTGCGCAACGCAGCTCAAGGCCGCGAATATGCTGAGGCCTGCTATCCAACGGCTGGTGTCCATTCCTTTTGTCTCCCTGTGCGCTATCCGCGCGGTCCTCCGGCCCGGGCCTTGATTCTATACGCCGGGAGTCCCAGAAGCCTATCTCCGGCCATTGAGATTGGGCGTGCATCGGAAGTATCGTGCAGAGGAGGGGTGGGGATGTGGGCCTGCCTGCGTACGAGAGCTCACCCCGGGTATTCTGCGAAACGGCGTCGAATCGCAATTGCATGCAATTACATGCTGGTGCGCACCGCGCTCGCCAGCCGTGGGGGAGTCTGCCATGGATCGTCGGGTAATAGCTTTCTTGCCAATCATGCTTGCCGTGGCCGCGAACGCCCTTGAATACCGTGAGGTGTGGACCGCGCCGGGAAAGGGCGGTGTCTCCGCTCCTAATATTCTCCGCATGCCTGACGGGAAGAATGCAATTGTCGTCTGCGAGCGCGACTTGGGTGTCGTGTGTTTCGACATCGCGGGGAAGCGGCTGTGGTCGTATGAACTGACTCCGCCGGTGACGGCCGCCCCGGCCGTGGCGGATGTGGATGGTGATGGCGCCGAGGACGTCATCGCCGCGGATAGCAAGGGCCGTGTGGCCGCCCTGAAGGCGGACGGAAGTCTCTTGTGGGAGGCGAACATCAAAGCAGGCGTCTTGGCCGACTCCTGTCCCGCGGTGAGCGATCTGGACGGAGACGGTCTTCCAGAAACCCTGGTGGGCGACTCCGAAGGCACCTTGTCCTGCCTCGATCGATCGGGCGCGCTGCGGTGGTCCTTCATGGGCGACGGCGGGCAGATGGGCCCGGTGCTCGTTGCCGATATCTACGACGCGCCGGGTCTCGAAGTCGTCGTCACTTCGAGCGACCATCACATCTATGCCCTCGATAGCGCGGGGCGGTGGATTTGGGACTTCTACAGGGCCAACGATGTCTTTCCTAATAGCACGCCTGTTTTCGCGGATACCGATGGCGATGGCGCGCCGGAGCTTTACATTGGCGGCGGTCTCAACCACTTCTATCGTATCGATTTGGCCAAGCCCGAAATCGTTCTGGAAGAGAATGTCTACCTGCACGTCAACAGTGCTATTTCCGCGGCCGACCTCGATGGGGATGGCAAGGATGAGGTCGTGTTTGGCAACAAAGGCGGCGCGCTCTACTGCTATTCAGATGGCGGTTTCAAATGGACTGCGGAGCTGAAGGACTCGAACCTTTATGCGGCCCCCGTGTTCGCCAATGTGGACGATGACGCGGAACTCGAGATCCTGGCGCACTCCTTGACCAAGACTCTGCACGTGATTCAGCTGGACGGGACTGCAACGAGCACAGTGCCCACATTTTGTGAGCCGACCGCCACGCCGCTTGTGGGCGACTTCGACGGCGATGGCATGCTGGATCTCATCTCGACCACCGGCAGCGGCTTTCATGGCCAGGGCGGTATCGCTTTTGCAAGTCTGGGTGTGCCGTTTCACGAGTTGCCGCGAGGTACGGTGGGATTCGCCGGTAGCGCGAAGCACACGGGGATCGTGACTGCGGACTCATTTAGACCTTTCGTGACACCACGTTCGCTGTCCGCAGCGGGGGAGGCCACGGTCACTGCCGTAGACGCCCTCCGAATCGTGTCGTGGGAGAACGTGTGGCGTTTTGACGTCTCGAATCCCGAAGGCAAACGGCTTGTGCTCCTGACTGAAATTGCCGGGCCGGATGGCGCCGCTTCGCATCTTGTGCGGCACGTGGGCGGGAGCACCGCGCGGACCGCGCTCGCCTTTGACGCGGGGGCGCGCGGCACGTACAGGGTGAAACAGCGGCTGCTGGACGCGGACTCCCGGGCCGTCGTTGCAGAAGCGGAGAATCCGGTGGAGTTCGGCGGTCTGGACAGCGATACCCGCTATCTCATGCAGGAACTGCTTCCAGATGTCAGGAGCGAGCTTGGTGAGTGGGCCAAGACGAACTCTCGCGCGGCGGGAGATATGAGCTTCACGGCGGCCACCTTGGAAGGCGCGCTTCAGAAGTTGGATCCCTTCCACTATGACTCCGGTCTCGCTGGCGAGATCGCGCATGAGTTGGAGCGGCTCCAGAAACTGGCCAAGGCCGGTCAGACCTTCGCGCCTGAGGGGCCGTTTGCGGCGTGGGCCTGCGACCCCTGGGGCTACTACCATCCGCGCAACACGCTGCCGTCCGCGGAGGACAAGACGGACGCCATTACCGCCGCGCTTTGCCGGGAAGAATACGAATCACGCGCGTTGAACGTCACGAACTTCACGAAGGAAACAATCAACATTCGCGTCTCGTGCAAAATCCCAAAGAACCCAAGCGACGTGAATCCGTCCGAACATGTCGCGTTCCGGAGGGCCGTGCTGGTGCCGACCGTTCGCCGGGAGGAAGTGGCCGATGCCTTGCCGGAACTGGACTCCGCGGGCCTGTTGACGATCCCGCCCTACGAAACGGCCCAACTCTGGATCACGCTTGATGCCGTGGGTCTGGAGTCCGGTGATTACGCGTGGGATGTGATCCTGCGAAGCGTCGAGCCCGATCCCACGGAATTTGTCATTCCCATCAGCGTGACTGTGCATCCCCTGTCCCTGCCGAGACCAAGACCGTTGCGCTTCTGCCTGTGGGTGTACGACGGAGGCGATCTCGGCACAGACAAGCCCAGCGTATTACGCGACCTTATCGAGCATGGCACCACTGTCTTTTTCGGTCCGTCGCCAGCGGCGGAATGCGATGCGCAAGGCAACCTGACCAAACCGCTGGATTTCACGGCGTTGGATGAGTCAGTAGGGCGCCTCCAACCGCGTGCCAAACTCCTGTTTCTTTCCCCTCAGGGCCAGATAAAGGGTGCGCCATTCCTTTCCGAGGAATGGAAGAAGGCCTTCATCGAGTACCTGCGGCAATGGGCGAGTCACATGACTTCGCTCGGCCTCGACTACAGCGATTGGGCCCTCTATCCCTACGATGAGCCCTCGACACCCTTCGCGGACACGACGATCAACTTGGTGAAGGTCGCACAAATCGTACGCGAGGCCGACCCCAAGATTTGGATCTATACCGATCCCACCAGCGGCACCACGATGGA
>JADLCA010000576.1 GCA_020847495.1 Candidatus Hydrogenedentota bacterium
AGTCCCGGAGGGACGGCAGAATGTAGCCCAGGGTTTCAACCCTGGGTCCCGGCACCACCCCCACGTTAAAGTCCCGGAGGGACGGCAGAACATCCGCCATAGGCTACAGCTTCGACGAAGCAACAGGCTCTGCCGTCCCTCCGGGACTTGTCGGGTAGGATGCATCTCCGACCCAGGGTTGAAACCCTGGGCTACTTTCTACAGTCCCTGCGGGACACAAGATGCTGAGCCGCAGGCGTATCACAGGCACTCGGCGTCGGAGAATAGGGAAGGAATCTGGTGCTTCGGCGCATGCGAGACGCCTGCGCTACAGCGCGTCCAGGCTTCGTTCATCTCTGAAGTCAGTTCCTTTTCAAACACGCTCTCTACGCAGCTTCGCTCGACTTGCTCCGGAATTGCAGCGCGCCTTCGTGGACATCCGCGGTCACGGCACTGCCTTCCGTGATGCGGCCTTGGAGAATCTCCATCGCGAGCGGGTCGAGGATCATGCGCTGGATCGCGCGCTTCAACGGACGCGCGCCGTAGGTCGGGTCGTAGCCATGCTCGGCGAGCAGGTCGCGCGCCGCGGGCGTGAGTTCGATTGTGATCCGCTTGTCCGCCAGCCGCTTGGAGAGCCGCTTGAGTTGGACGTCGACAATCCGGCGGATGTGTTCCCGGCCCAAGGGGTGAAACACAACGATGTCGTCGATGCGGTTCACGAACTCCGGCCGGAAGTGACGCCGCAACACCGCCAGGACTTCTTCCACTTTCTCCTCTTCGGAACCCGAAGAGCGCTGGAACACTTCGCTGCCGATGTTGGAGGTCATGATGACTACGGTGTTCTTGAAGTCCACGGTGCGGCCTTGGCTGTCGGTGACGCGCCCGTCGTCCAGCAGTTGCAGCAGCACGTTGAACACATCGGCATGCGCTTTCTCGATCTCGTCGAACAGGATGACGCTATACGGGCGCCGCCGGACCGCCTCGGTCAACTGGCCGCCTTCCTCGGAGCCCACGTAGCCGGGAGGCGCGCCGATGAGCCGCGACACGGCGAACTTCTCCATGTACTCGCTCATGTCGATACGGACCATCGCGTTCTCATCGTCAAACAGGAGTTCGGCCAGCGAACGCGCCAGCTCGGTCTTACCCACACCCGTCGGACCCAGGAAGATGAACGAGCCGATGGGGCGCTCCGGTTCCTTCAGTCCCGCGCGGGCACGGCGCACCGCGTCGGACACCACACGGATGCCCTCTTCCTGTCCAATGACACGCTCGCCCAAGCGCTGCTCCATCTTGAGCAGGCGGTCCATTTCGCCTTCCAGCATCCTGGCGACGGGAATGCCCGTCCAGTTCGCGACGATCTTCGCGATGTGCTCTTCGGTGACCTCCTCGTTGAGATAGCTGCCTTTCTTTTGAATCTCGGCCAGGCGCCCCGCAAGCTGCTCCGCTTTCTTGTTCAGCTCGGCGATGGTGCTGTAACGGATCTCCGCGACCTTGTCGAGTTTGCCCGCGCGTTCGGCGATTTCTTCCTGGCGCTTCGCCTCGTCAATTTCTTCCTTCACTTTGCGGATGGCGTCGATGGCTTCCTTTTCCGCATGCCACTGGGCCTTCTTCGCGTTCAAATCTTCCCGCAGGTTGGCGATCTCGCGCTCGATGTCTTCGCGCTGCTCCCGGCCGGCCTTGCCCGTTTCCTTCTTGAGGGCGAGATGCTCGATCTCCAATTGCCGGATGCGCCGGTCGAGCACGTCGATTTCGTAGGGCATGCTGTCGATCTCGATGCGCAGGCGCGACGCGCCCTCATCGATCAGGTCGATGGCCTTGTCCGGCAGAAAACGATCGGAGATGTAGCGGTTGCTCAACACGGCCGCAGCCACCAAGGCGCTGTCCTGGATGCGCACGCCGTGGTGCACTTCGTAGCGCTCCTTGAGTCCGCGCAAGATCGCGATCGTGCTCTCGACGTCCGGCTCTTTCGCCAATACGGGCTGGAAGCGGCGCTCCAGCGCGGCGTCTTTCTCCACATGCTTGCGGTATTCGTCCAGCGTCGTGGCGCCGATGCAGTGCAGTTCGCCGCGCGCCAAGGCAGGCTTCAGCATGTTGGATGCGTCCATGGCGCCCTCGGCGGAGCCCGCGCCTACGAGCGTGTGCAGCTCGTCGATGAAGAGGATGATGTCGCCTTCGGCCTCCTGCACGGCGCGCAGCACGGCCTTCAAGCGATCCTCAAACTCGCCACGGAATTTTGAGCCCGCGATCAACGCGCCCAGGTCCAACTGGGCGACGCGTTTGTTCTTGAGATTCTCCGGGACGTCGCCCGCGACGATGCGTTGCGCGAGCCCTTCCACGATGGCGGTCTTCCCCACTCCGGGTTCGCCGATAAGCACGGGGTTGTTCTTCGTGCGGCGCGACAGCACCTGGATTACGCGCCGGATTTCATCATCGCGTCCGATGACTGGATCGAGTTTGCCCGCGCGCGCAAGCTGGGTGAGGTCGCGGCTGTATTTTGTGAGGGCTTCGTAGGTGTCCTCGGCATTCCGATCGGTCACGCGCTGCGAGCCGCGGACTTCTTTCAACGCCTGCAACACGGCATCGTGCGTGACGCCCGCCTGGCGAAGCAACTCGCCCGCGGGTTCGTTCCGCGTGTCGAGAAAGCCGATGAGGATGTGCTCGGTGCTGAGATACTCATCCTTGAGCTTCTGCGCGACCTTCCATCCCGCGTTCAGGACCTGCTGCGCCTGCGCGCTGAGACCCGGCTGGCCCGCCACGCCCGAGACATGCGGCAAGGCGGACAGCCGCTGCTGCACCTGTCCGCGCAACGCGTTGGCAGGCACACCCAGTCGCTGCAGGATGGACCCCACCACGCCGCCCTCCTGCCCGAGCAATGCATCGAGCATGTGCAGAGACGTGATCTCCGGGTTCCCCCGATCCGACGCCGAATCCATCGCCTCGGAAAGGGCCTCCTGCGCCTTGATAGTCAGCTTGTCTAATCTCATCGCCACATCCTCCTTGAGAACAGTATATGTCAAAGGGGTATGGGCAAGCCGCGTGCCAGAGAGAAAGCATTGATTCGACGGGACTTACGAAGGCGGGGAGAGAATGAATGTGCCATTACGAATCAACGGCCGTTGCGGAATGGAGCGGGGTGCCTGCCTAACCCCAGAATCCTCAATCAGAGTGTCGAACTAGGGAATTCGGCCATAGGGACATCCCTTGCCATAATGGTGAATATAGGTTTATACTCAATCCGTCCAGTACACCGTATTAAGTCGCGCAGGGCATACCGTGCCGGAGCTATGTGCGTAATATACAATACTCCACGACGTAAGCGAATCCTGCATGCCAAGGGATTAGGTGCTATGGAGCTTAAAGCTACCTTTGGACTGCGACCTTTCTTCATTCATGTTGTTGGACCCGTGGTGTTGGGTGGAATGATATATCTTCTCTTCAGGCAAGACTCCTTGTTAATGTTTTGTCTTGGTTCAGCCGGAAGTGGAGTGTGGCCACTTTGGGTTAGTGAATGATTCCGCCCTTTGGGCGGGAGTTTTCTGAGGCATAGCGGGTCTTTCGATCCGATG
>JADLCA010000577.1 GCA_020847495.1 Candidatus Hydrogenedentota bacterium
CATGAGCAAGAACGACACGCAACGGTATCCGGTACTCGTAGTGGATGATGACCCGGGCCAACGGAGTCTCTTGCAGTCCTTTCTCGCCACCCAGGGCTTCGAGGTGATTGTTGCAGTATCCGGCGAAGATGCCCTCTCGCGGCTCGACACCTTGCAGCCAGCCCTGCTGGTCTCGGACGTGCGCATGCCGGGCATTTCAGGATTGACCCTGATGCAACACGTGAGGAGGCGGTTGCCTGCGCTTCCCATCCTGCTGGTTACCGCGTATGCCGACGTGCGCGACGCGGTCGGCGCGATTCAGAGCGGCGCGATTGACTATCTCGAAAAGCCTATCGACCTGGACGAATTGCTGCAGTGCGTCAATCGGGGCATCGGCATTTCCGCGGCTCCCGCGCTCGCGGCGGGTGGCGAGTTCACGCCGCCTCCCGGCGTGGTCGCGGAAAGCCAGGGCATGCGCGATGCCCTCCGCGAGGCTTCGCTCGTTGCCCATTCCGACACGCGCGTCCTTATTACCGGGGAAAGCGGAGTGGGCAAGGAGGTCATCGCCGATGCGATTCATGGGTGGAGTCCGCGCGCAAGCGGTCCCATCGTGAAAGTGAATTGCGCGGCCATTCCCGAGACCTTGCTGGAGAGCGAACTGTTCGGGCACGAGAAAGGCTCGTTCACGGGCGCGACCTCGATGCGCGTCGGGCGCTTCGAGGAAGCGCACGGCGGCACGATCCTGCTCGACGAGATCGCCGAAATCGCTCCGGGACTTCAAGCGAAACTGCTGCGCGTCTCGCAAGATGGCTCTTTCAGCCGCGTGGGGTCCAACCTGCAGCGTCGAACCGATGCGCGCATCCTTGCCGCCACCAACCGCGACCTCGAGGCCGAAGTGGAAGCGGGGCGTTTCCGCGAAGACTTGTTCTACCGGCTTAACGTGATCGAGATCTATGTGCCGCCCTTGCGCACGCGGCGCTCGGATGTGCCGGCCTTGGCCCATCACTTCGCTTCGATGTTTGCCAAAGGGAAGCCGCGCTTCTCCCCAGGAGCCATGGCGCGTCTGGAGGAGTATGAGTGGCCGGGCAACGTGCGGGAACTGCGGAACGCCATGGAGCGCGCGATCCTACTGGCGAAAGGCGACCTCATTCTGCCGGAGCACCTGCCCAAGCGAGTTCAGCAGGCCCAGGCAGGCCAGAGCGCTACGGCAGCGGAAGCGACGGCCGCCACGCGCATGGAGGATATCGAACGCGGCGCCATCCTCCAGGCGCTGCGCGAACACGCCTTCAACCGTACCGAGACCGCGAAGGCCTTGGGCATCAGCCGCCGCGCGCTGACGTACAAGCTGCGCGGATACCGCGAGCAGGGATACACGATAGACCCGGAGTAGGGGCGCCGCGATTTCGGCGAGAAACGGGGGCTCCACAACGCACTATGGGACGACAGGCGAGGGCGCCTGTCCCACACGCGCTTGCCACGCCTCAATTTGCTCTTCCCGTTTTTTCAGCCCTTGGCCTGCTCGAAGGCTCGAAGAGTTCCAAATGAGCAACGGCTTGGAGAAAGGCGTGTGGCACAGGCGCCCTCGCCTGTGTCTCATCGGGAGATCTGCGGCGGAATCACCCCTGCCGGCGGCCGCCCTGTTTTGCCCAGATGGCCTCGGTCCGTGCGCGCCGTGCGGCCTGACCTGACTTCACTTGCGTCATCCACGATTGGAGCCTGCCGGGCCGGGGCAGCATTTGCCGGATAAACGGATCGAGATAGCCATCGCCCAGGCGGTCGATAAACGAATCGTACAACTGAATGTGGTTCTGTAGACGGCGCTCTTCCGTGTATGGCCGATTCAGAACAATTCCATCCAGATCGATGAAGTAGAATTGTTCTCCATCCGGGGTAAGGATGTTCTTTCCCGCGAGGTCGTTGTGGTACGCCCCACTGGAGCACAGCAGATTGACGGTCTCCGCGAGGCGTTCCAAGTACCCGTGAAGCTCAGCATCGCTGGCGCCGGCGCGGAGCAGTCCATCGGCAAAGGCTTCGACGTCAACGCAGCCATCCAGATAGTCCATGACCATCATGTTGCCGAAGATGATCCCCATCCGTGACCGCTCGATGTACGCGTGCGCCAGGGGGATCGGCACTCCGTGCCGCTCCAGGTGCAGGGCCGCTTCCCACGCTTGCCGGTAGCGGGCGCGGCGGAAGGTGTGCTTGAGTACTCCAAGGCCACCGGCCTTCCGGCTGCGTTTCACGGCCCAATCGTTCACACGCAGGGTCTCCGATTTGCGCGAGGCCTTCAGGAGTTCGCCCGGGGCGCGCAAGGCTTCCAGGATGCGGTCCAGGGGGACCTCCGCACGTCTTGCCACGCGCAAGGGACCGCAACACTCTTCAACGATTTCCGGACCCAGTGACTCACCCGGCATGGCGGCGTTTCCTGCTTCCTGCCGCATCCGACAGGCCGCCCTTCCACCGATACAGGGCCTCGAGCCAGACCGGGACGCGCAATGTGCCGTAGCCCTTGCGAATCGCGTCGAAACAGGAAGGGTCGAGGCCGTTCTTCTCGCAGGAGCGGCGCAAGCGCAACAAGTTGCGCGAGCGTTGCATTGGGGAAACAGATGGGGAGCGGCGCGCGTTGTCCCAGTCGATGAAGACCAGGGACCCGCTATCCCGGGTTACAAGGATGTTCTTGATCTGTAGGTCCGCATGGTATACGCCGAGGTCGTGCATGGCGCGAACATGAACACCTACGAGTTCCATTAAGGGTTTCCAGTGCTCCGAATGCGCGAGCGCGAACTCGCCGAGGTCGCACGCAATCACCTCCCGCGTGGCGATCGCACCGCGGTAAGCGATGCCGCGCTTTTCCCACACCACGCCCAACGGCTCCGCGACTGCGAAGCCTTGCTCAAAGAGATAGGTGTGAACCGCCCATTCACGCAAGGGCCGGTTGTCAAGCAGATACGCATCTTTAATCAGGAAGCGGATTGCTCCGCCGCGGCGGTATGGACGCAGGATGCCCCATCCATCGTGCAACGGGAAGCGAAAGACCTCACCCCGTCCCCGGCCCTGCTGCGGAACGCACCCCGCACGGTCCAACAGTGCGGCCTCTACGGCGGAATCGGCATGGTGCAACACCGCATGTTTTCCGTTTCGTTGCACCTCGATAGCCAAGCGATGGATCCCCGCGTTTCCGGTTCTTTGTCTCTGCTGCGCGCCCATCATGCGGCACGCGTACGCGATGTTCAAACATGCGACGTAAACGGCCATCCCGCCTATACCGGTTCCGCGCCATGCGTGGCGGCGCGCCGCAATTCGACATGGGCGGGCAGCAGCCACAGCGGCGTCCGGGCGAGGCGCGCCGTGGCGTGCTGGATAAGCAGGCCCGCCAGCACAACGCTGAATGGGTCCGTCTCGAACCGGAACCGGCTGGTCTCGTTGAGTTCCATGGTATTGCCAACGAGCGCCACATAGAGGATGACGAAACACAGATAGAGGACTGTAAGGCGCTGCTCGCGTGTCATCAGGTGCTTGGCGCGGCCGCGCGCGAAAGCGCACGAGACGCCAAAGCAGAAGAGCAAGGGCAGTGCAACCAGAAGCCCCAGGTATTGGCTCGTCCCCCACGGATGATGCTCGAGCAACGGCATACTCTCCTCGAGCGGAAGATTGACTTCGCCGCAAATGAAGCGGCCGTAGACTTCGGCAAGAGGTTTCAACAGCCCGTAGTTGGAGGAATCGGCGGCCTTTTCGCGGGGTGGTGTAAAATAGTTCAACCATGCCTGGGCATTCGTGGCCACGAAGACTTTGGGATAGTGAAGCAACCCGTATATCGCGTCGCGCCGGTACGCACGCGCGATCGCGATCTGTGCGAGGTGGTTGTAGTTGATCTCCCCGCTGGACTTCGTCATCTCGCGCAGCACCGGAATTCCTTCATAGCCGGTCACCCGCTGGAATTCCGCGGGATAGGAAGGCACCGCCTCGAAGCGGTTGACCAGCGAAACGGGCGAGATACGTCCTTCGCGCACAAGCGCTTCCTTGTCTTCCCAACGCAGGTTGCCGATGGTCTTGATCCACGCGTTCTTGCCCGCGAACGTGCATGCGCTGAACTCGCCAAACATTGCCAGGTTCTTCACGTAGATCCCCGCCACGAAAAGCCCTGGGACAATCGCCATCCAGAGGACCGTGCGCCACCTCGGTTTCATCACCCAAAGCACACCGGCCGCCACCACTACGTAGAACGCGAGGTGATAGGTGGCCCGCGTCCCACAGAGCACGGCCAGGCAGACGAAGAACGACCACCCCGCCCAGCGATACTGTCCGCGCAGAAAGGTATCGAGCGCCAATGCGGACACGATCAGCAGGAACGCGCACGGCAAGGTATAGGCCAGGAGGTGTTCGTAGAGGATGAAGGAGGGGCTTGCCATGAAGACTGTAGCAAGGCCCACCGCCACCACACGCGATACACCCAACCGCATCTGGAGGAGTACGAGACCCGCATAGGCGGCAAACCCCATGGCAAGGAACAGCACTTCAAACGCGATGGTTTCCCGGCCGGGAAAGGCCTTCAGCACGCTGCCCAGAAACAGATTGAAGAGCGGCGGTTGAATGTGGAGATACCAACACGTCTCAAGGAGGCGCGTCCGCAGCAACTCCGGGTCGGCGTATTGCATGAACACCCCGAGGGGCGTCATGTCCATGCGGACTCCGAGGAGATGGTAGACCACGTGCAGCAGCGCGAAGGCCGCGAATAGATACGCGAGCAGACGCGGCAGACTCTCTCGCAAGACTGGGGGGCGTGGCTCCATCAGCATGTCACCAAGGTAACCCAGCCGCCCGCCCAATGCGAGTTCCGTGGAGGGCGCTGGCTACTCATTTCGCGATCCCGTACTCTTTCATCTTGCGCCACAACGTGGACCTCGATACGCCCAGCTTCCTGGCCACTTCAGTCTGGTTGCCTTCCAGGCGCTCCAAGGCGTTGCGGATGAGCTGGGCCTCCATGTCGGTCAGCGTGGGGATGGCGTCCGCCGCGTAGTTCGGCAGGGCCAGGGGCGCCCGTGCGCCCAGACGCACCTGCTCGGGCAGATCCTGCGCCCGAATGGCCGCGCCGTCTGCCATGATCACCGCGTGGGCCACAATGCTTTCGAGTTCGCGCACATTGCCGGGGTAGCTGTAATTGCGCAGGAGCACCTGCGCGGCCTCGTCCAATCCGGTGATGTTCTTCCCATACTCCGCATTGAACCGGGCGACGAAATGCCGGACAAGGCTGGGCAGCGCTTCCAAGCGGTCCCGTAGCGGCGGCACCCGGATCTGGATCACGTTGAGCCGGAAATAGAGGTCTTCGCGAAAGGCGTTTTGCGCGACCGCCTTCTCCAGATCGCGGTTGGTCGCCGCGATAACCCGGACGTCCACGCGCTTGGAGCGGGTCGAGCCGACCGGCCGGATGTCGCCGTTTTGCAACACGCGAAGGAGTTTCGCCTGCGTGATCAGGGCCATGTCGCCCACCTCGTCCAAGAAGATGGTGCCGCCATCGGCCTCCTCGAAGAGCCCGCGTTTGTCCGAGCTGGCGCCGGTGAAGGCACCCTTGACGTGGCCGAACATCTCGCTCTCCAACAACTGCTCGGGCAAGGCTGCGCAGTTGATTGCAATGAACGGCATGTCGCGCCGCCGGCTCATCCGGTGGACTGCACCGGCAAGCAACTCCTTGCCGGTGCCGCTCTCGCCCAGAAGCAGGACCGTACTGTCCGTGGGCGCAACCTTGGCTATCATCTCCAGCACCCGACGCATCGCCGGGGAGGATCCCACGAGGTCTTCGACGGTACCTTGCTCGTACTGGTCAATCGTCTCTTCGCTGTCCAGATCCCGCAAGGCTTTGTTCACCACAAGCGCCACGTCAGAGGGCATGCAGGACTCGGGCAGATAGAAGAAGGCGCCCTGGCGAATGCCTTCGAGGGCGCGCTCCAGCTTGGTCATCTCAAACAGTAGTATGAGACGTGTGCGGGGGCTGCTCCGTCGCACGTAGGAGACCAGCTCCACGTCGCCCTGTCCGCTCAGGCGCAGGTCGAGTACGATGACGTCGTAGGCTTTTCGGCCCGCCAAGCGGAGAACGCCTTTGGCGTCGTGGCACTGGTCCACGCCGTGGCCATCGCCCTCTAGATATCGTGCCAGCGTAGCCGCAAACGCCACATCTGGCTGAGCCACAAGGATTTGCGTTCTGTTTGTTCTATTTGCGCTTCGCACTGAAACACCTAACTCGTTGCCAAAATCTATTGTACCAAAATGAAGCGCGAATGAAAAGTTGGGGAATTGGACGGATCGGACTGATCGGACGGATCTGACGGCACGGTCTGATCGGTCCGATAGGTCCGATCCGTCCAATTTATGCCTTGCGGACCACCAGGCCCAAATCAATCTTCTCCACGACCTTGGGTACGCTCGTTGACCGGTCCAACGCGGCGCAGAAGGGGATATCCTCTTCGAGATTCACTCGGCGGAGCTTCTCCGCGTGGGGCGCGGATTGAAACAGGGCCTCTAAGCCTTCCGCTTCGATCCTGCTGCCCCAGTGGGTGAAGCGGTCTTCACCCTGTCCAACGGGGATTCCCAGGATGCGCGCAATGGCCGTGGCGGCGATCCAGTCCTCCTGGGCGTCAAAGCGGGGATCCGTCATGAGTCCAGCGGGAATCAGGACGATGTCGTGACCGTGCGAGGCCGCCTCGCGCGCGACAGCAGAGGCATTGACCGTCGTGCCCATGTAGATGGCATGCGCGCCCCAGCACGCGACCAAGCGGCCCGCGCCGGTCGTCGTCGTGAAGATCACGCGGCGCCCGGCAACATCGCGAATCTGGCGCGGGCTGTTCCCGAGGTCGAAGCCGAGTGGTGGCACCCCGCCACGCTCGCCCGCGAGGAGCGCCTCAGGATACAGACGCTTCGCTGCATAGGCCTCTTCCACCTCGCGCACAGCGAGGATCTCTGTCACGCCCGCGTCCAACAGGCACGCGGCCATCGCGCTCGCGCGCAGGGCATCGACGACGACCGCGACACAGTGGTTCTCTACGGCAAAGGCGCAGCCTTCCGCGCCTTCAATCAGGTGGCATTTCATGGGTGACTCTCTCACTTTCGGCGCAGAACTGAACTTCTCTATGGGATGACAGGCGAGGGCGCCTGTCCCACACCGCTGACTGCCAAGTGTCGCTTGTCTGGAATCGCTGGGGCTTGGGGGCTGAGCAAGTGCGCGACGAGAGGAAGAGGGCTGCGGCGCCGGGCAAGCGCGTGTGGCACAGGCGCCCTCGCCTGTGTCTTGAGTGTGGTCCAATCGGACCGATACGTCCAATCGGTCCGATTCCGCACAGTTTAGCGCAAACCCTCGGCCGCGTCTTCACTGGCGCTTCGACACGATATGCCGGACAATGGCGGGGCCATGTTCGCGGCTGTTCTCGACAAAAACCACGTTGGATTCCTGTCCTGCGCAGAGCGTGCCCGCGACATACAGACCGGGGACGCTTGTCTCGAAATCCGGCGTGAGCACCGGCTTCCCACAAGACGAATCAATCTCGGCGCCGGTTCCTTCCAGCAGCGAGGTGTCCGGTTCGTAGCCGGTCATCGCCAAGACGAAATCATTGGGGACGATCGTAAACCCGCCGTCCCGCGACTCCAGGAGCACATCATCGCGCCG
>JADLCA010000578.1 GCA_020847495.1 Candidatus Hydrogenedentota bacterium
ACAAAGCCGACTACGATGCCGCGTATGGCTATTATCAGGAAATCACCCAGAAGTGGCCGGCAAGTTTCGCCGCGCGCAGGCAGCCTCTGAACCGCGGCCGAGTGGATGAGCAGCGCGGCAAGTTGGCCGAGGCCATTGAGGCCTATCGCGAACAGACCGCCCTCTTCCCGGACTCGCAGGTCGCTGCCCAAGCGCAGGCAGCCTTGGACCGCCTCGGCCAGGAGCACCCTGAGCTGTTCGCAAGCGAAAGCGCGGCGCAACCGGAATCCGCTACCCCTGTCGAGCCCGCTGCCACACCGGCTGAGCCCGGCACCACTATCCCGGACTTGGCGCCCGAGGTTGGCGGAGCCCTGGCGCTTCCTCCCTCGGATGCCACGGCCCCGCAGGCACCTGCTGAAACGCCCGCGCCAGAAGGCACGCTGGAAGTGCCTGCCGCCGCCCCCCCTGCGGAAGCAAGTGAGCAGCCCGCCGCAAGCGACGCTGCGGCCGGAACAGCTCCCTAAGCAGCTGTTTCCTAGACATCCCGATCCACGCAAAGGAGTTGCAGCGCAACTCAAGGGAGTACTGTGCCATGTCGAGTATATTCGCACTTGCCGTAGCCTTAGCCTGTGTTGGAGGTGCGGAGAGCAGTACCCTCCCCAGGAGCGAGGCATTGAACGCCATCGTTCCCTTGGCAAACGTTGTTCCACCTATCGCATCCCACGAACATCTCGTGCGAAACCCAGCGCGGGAACCCGCGTGGACCTTGCCGATCCCCGTGCCGGCCTTTGACGAGCACGTCCGCAATTTCGACATGACGTCGCCGGAAGGCACGGCGCTGGCTGTCGCGGTGGCCCAAGATGGCTCGGTACTCGTGGGAACTTCCACGGGTATGTGGCGTCTCGCTGCAAGCGGCACATGGGAGCCGCTGGACCTTGCAGGCCAGGGCGAGGGCCCGGCTGCGCCCCAGATAGCCCTAAGTCTGAACGCGGGCAAGTACCCCGAGGTGTTTCGGAAGGCAGTTGTGGACATTGCGAATGCCCGCCCCTTGACCGCGCTGGCCGTGGACAACGCCGGGATTTGGTTCTCCGACGGGCAAGGTCTCTATTCTGAGTCGCCCGGCTCCGAACCGCAACGGCACGTCGAATACGGGATCAACGGTCCGGCATCTACCGCGATCACCGGTCTCGCGTGCGATTCGCGCGGCACGCTGTGGGTGGGCACTCCCATCGGCCTCAGCCGCCGCACGCCGGACGGCGTCTGGACCAGCTTGCGCGGGCGCGATGGTCTGCCCGTTGAAGATGTCACCGCGCTGGCCATTGACGCGAGCGACCGCTTGTGGATCGGTACGTCGCGGGGCCTGGTGTTATACCTGCCGTATGCGGAAGGCCGTCAGTGGTTCTACCGGGCAGGGGAGCGTTACTTGCCCGGCAACCGGGTGGCCGCGGTAGCGGTGACGCCGGATGGCCGCACCGTTTACACCGCCACAGACAAGGGACTTGGCCGCTTGGATACCATCACGACCACGCTGCTTGAACGCGCCCAGACGATTGAACGCCTCGTCAACGAGCGGCACCGCCGGTTGGGGATGGTCGCAACGTGTCTGCTGGACGATGCCGAACACCCTTCCTCCCACACGATTCACGACAACGACAACGACGGACTATGGACGGCGTATCACGTGGCCGCCATGTCCCTGTGCTACGGCGCCACGCATGATGAATCGGCGAAGGCATCCGCTCGCGAAAGCATGCACGCGCTGTACATGCTTCAGAACGCATCTGGCATACCCGGCGTGGTGGCGCGGAGTGTCCTGCCGCCAGACATGGGGAGTCAGAAGGACCTGGACAGGCCCGAACCGCAACGGCAATGGCAAAGGACACCGGACGGCGCGATGTATTGGAAGAGCGACACATCCAGTGACGAAATCGATGGTCACTACCTCGCGTTCTATGCTTATTACGAGCACATCGCGCAGCATGATCCTGAAGAGAAGGCGCTCATCCAGAAGCAGGTCCGTGATGTCACGGACTATCTCATCAAGAACAACTATCAGTTGATCGACTGGAACGGGAAACGGACCCGGTGGGGGTTCTGGAACCCGGAAGCGATCAATGAAGATGCGTCGAACTTCCTCGAGAATGGCCTGAACTCCCTGCAGATGCTATCGTTTCTCAAGACGGCTCATTACGTAACCGGCGATGAGAAATACGCGGAGCACTACCGCAAGCTGATCGTGAAGCACGGCTACCTCAGCAATGTGTTGCTGACCAAGAAGCTGTTTCCCGACGACAACAATCATTCCGATGACCAGCTCGGCTTCGTCGCCTGGTACCCCATTCTGCAACTGGAGCACGACCCCGTCATTCGCGAGGCGTTGCATGCGGCGGTCCGACGCCACTACAAGGTGGTCGCGCCGGAGAAGTCGAGCTTCTATACCTTCGTGTTCGCCACCGTGGCGCCGAATGAAGCCTTGCTCGACGAGGCGATCGAAAACCTGCGCGAGATACCGACCGACCGGCGCACGTGGGTCATGGACAACAGCGAGCGCGACGACGTGAGGCTGCAGAGCCGCGCGAACCGCTTCGGGAAGCCGGTGCTGGATCGCGCACTCCCCATGGACGAACGCACGTTCAAGAAATGGAATGACGACCCGTACAGCCC
>JADLCA010000579.1 GCA_020847495.1 Candidatus Hydrogenedentota bacterium
ATGTGATGAGGTATGCGCGCTGTTCGACAGGGCCACCACGATGAGCCAAGCCCGGTACTCGATTGATTTTGGCAACTCCATTACTGATTATCCAATGCATCTGAGTCAGCTGACGGTGTGCGCAAGGCTTGAAGCGATTCGTGCCGCGGACGCGGTATTGGAAGGACGCCAGGATAGATTCGTGACATATCAGGAAAGCATCGTCCACATGGCGAATACCCTCTACCACGAGCCGATGTTAGCCTCGCAGACGGTACGGAGTGTGATTCTCGCCATGCAGTTAAGAAGTCTTGCGACGGGACTGAATCTTGGCTATCTCTATCCGGAGACCCTGGCAGAAGTGGAGAAGTTCTACCAGGAGCCGGACGATTCGGAGGTGATGGTTCGTGCGCTTGCGGGTGATCGCTGCAATTCCTTGGCGGGCCAGCGTGAAGCCGGGATTCCAGACAAACGTTCGCCCGTCGACCGTGTGCTCGAGTACTTCGATCCGCTTGGGCAGTCAGCCCTACGGCGCGCGAAGATCAATACCCAGCGGGGCCAACTCCTGGAGAGTTTCGCCGAGTTGATGCACTTGACCGATAGGACGTACCAGGAGCAAATTGCCTATATCGCAGACCTGCGAGAGAATGGCACGGGATATGTGAAGTGGGTGGAGCATCCGCGGCACCCGCTCAACTTGCCGATCAAAGGTCTTGAGCACATGCCGCTCAATGCTGTTGTCGCGAGAATCGGCCTGCTCATCGTCGCCATCGAGCGGTACCGCTCGGACTGCGAGGAATTGCCCCGGAACTTGCAGCGTCTTGTGCCCGACTACATACCTGAGGTTCCCCTCGACCCCTATGACGGCCAGCCCATGCGTTACGTCGCGCAGGACCAGGACTACATGCTCTACTCGGTCTACTTCGACAGGGTGGACGACGGTGGCGCCCCGCTGGAGAAGACCGGCGAATCGGAGTTGAAGGGCGACTGGCGAATCTCCATCGTGCAGTAGCCCCACGACCTGGGGCTGATATCTCGGACGGATCGGACGGATCGGACCAATCCGACCGATTTCTCTCGCAAATCGATTCCGTGCCCCGATTTCGGCTATGGTTTTCCTGCAGGCAATCATCAAACCTAAAGGGAGACTATCGTGAAAAAGCACATTTTTCTGATGCCGCTGGCGTTGCTGGCCTTTGCGGTGGGGCCGGCCTGGGGCGAGGCCTTCTTCCAGGGCGAGGACATCTTTCCCCAGCAGAACAAGCATTGCCATAGCAGCAGCGTGGTGGAATGTCCGAATGGCGACTTGCTCGCGTGCTGGTTCTACGGGTCCGGCGAACGCAACGCGAACGATGTCGTCGTGCAGGGGGCGCGCCTGAAGAAGGGCGCGAAGGAGTGGAGTCCGGTCTTTCTCATGGCGGATACGCCGGGCGTGCCGGACTGCAACCCGATCCTTTTCATCGATGCGAAGGATCGGCTCTGGCTCTTTTGGATTGCCGTGCGCGCCAACGCGTGGGAGCATGCCGTCCTGAAATACCGGCGCGCGGAGAAGTACACGGGCAAGGGCGCGCCGCAGTGGTCCTGGCAGGACGTCATCCTCTTGAAGCCGGGTGACGAGTTCGTGGAAGCGACCGAGAAGGCCTTCAAGGAACTGAACCCGCCCGAGCATCTCTGGGCGGAGTACGCGCCACAGTATTCGAAAATGATCATCGAGGCCTCGAAGGACAAGGCGAAACGCGAAGAAGGCTGGATGACCCGCCAGAATCCCGTGGTGCTGCCTTCGGGCCGCATCCTGTTGCCGTTGTACTCCGATGGCTTCAACGCATCGATGATGGCGATCTCCGATGACCTCGGCGAGACGTGGCGTCCCAGCCTGCCTATCGTGGGCATGGGTCCCATCCAGCCCGCCGTGGTGCGCAAGGCGGACGGCACCCTGTGGTCTTACATGCGGGACAGCGGGGGAGAGCCTAAGCGCGCGCTGTGGAGCGAATCCAAGGATGACGGCGTCACGTGGTCGCCCGCGATCGACACAGAAATTCCGAATCCAGGTTCCAGCCTCGCGGTGCGGGCGCTGGCCGACGGCCGCTGGGTCATGGCTTTCAATGACGCGGACCAGGGCCGGCACGTGTTGGCGCTGGCCCTGTCAGACGACGAGGGCGCCACGTGGAAGTGGAAGCGCGACCTGGAACGCGTGGAAGCGGGCAAGGGTGGGTTCGCGTATCCTTCGCTCGTTCAGGGGCGCAACGGCCGCCTGCACATCAGCTATTCGTATCACGTGGGCGACACGGGCAAGACCATCAAGCACGTCGCGCTTGATCCGGAGTGGATCAAGGAGCAGTAGAGAAGTCGAGAGGACGAGGGACAGACGCCGTGTTTCGCTGCCGAGATGGGAATCTCGGCGGAGATGGGAATCTCGGCGCGCAAAGCCTGCGCGAAAGACGGTGTCTGTTCTGAATGAAGGCCGTACGGCGTAATGGGTGTTCGTAGCTTAAACGTGACGTCGAATCATACGGAGCCTTGCCATCTGTGTCCCGGAGGGACGGACGATAGTAGCCCAGGAATTCATTCCTGGGTCAGAGTGCGACAAGAACAGGAGTCCCGTAGGGACGGCAGAGAATAAGTGTCCTGCCGGGCATTATCTCAGTACCAATCCACGGCCGTGAGCCATATGAAGCGCGGTGCGCATACGCAGACTGGAAGCTCTGCCGTCCCTCCGGGACTGTTCGAAGGAGAGCGACACCAGTCTCCCAGGAATGAATTCCTGGGCTACTATCTTTCGTCCCTCCGGGACTCTCAGGAGGCGGCTCTGCAGTCAGGTTCTATCGGGTAAGCCCGTATGTTGTACGCGATATAGGAAGAAGGGAGGCGCAACCGCGTGTGCGTGCGAGGGACACCGGAACCCCAGCCCTCACCGCGCGCGGGGAGGGCTGGGGTGGGTGTGTCCCATAGTTCCTATACTTCCAATGATTCCCATGACTCCCCCCGCGTGCGGGGGGAGTCATGGGGAATCGCTCTATTTGATATACCCGTGGTACAAACCCATGTAGTACGGCAGCAGGAAGACCGCGCCATCTGCGAGGCCCTGGCCGTTGCCGCCGTAGTTCAATTCCCACGGGTTCGTGTTCCAGTGGTTGAAGTGGCGCTCATCGACCGGCAGCACCTTGCCATTCACGCGATGCCCGCGCTTTTCGCGCTCCAGCGCCGAAGCGGGTTCCTGCGGCTCCAGAACCTGCCGCTTCAGCGGCACAATGTCCAGCCGGTGGCTGTTGCGGTGCCCCCAGTTGAAGCGGTCCAGCGGGAAGCGCCGGAGCGTCTCCGCGGAATCTTCCAGCCAGCCGTCCCACGGAGTTAGATCATAGGTGCCGTACGCGTTGGTGAACTGCGCCCCCAGCCCGCATGCGGCGTAGGCGAAGTTGAAGAAAGGATTCAGCTCGGGGAACTCCAGGACCCAAAGCGAATAGAACGAGTAGTTCATCATCTCGCGCAGCTTTTCATCCTGCGTGTACCGAATGAGGTTATAGAAACTCATGATCGCCATTTCGTCGTCGGACTGGTTGCCCGAGCCGGGCCCGCGCTGGATCTTCGCGACCATGGCGTTGATGTCGTAACCGTGTTTCTCGCGCAGCTGTTCGATCAGCTTGCCGTACTTGGCGTCCCCCGTCATGTGCTGCGCCACGGTGAGGTACGAAAGCATGCTCAGCGAATTCAGGCCGCGCTCGATCATCCACCACGGATTGCGATTCAATTGACTGGGACTGAACACGCTCCAGCGCGTGGGCGTGCCGTCGTGGTCCACGAGCTGGAAGTCGTTCCTCGCAAGGTGATCGGTGAGGTTGCGCACGATCTCGCGCACGCGCTCCTTTTCTTCGGGCGTTTCCGCCACGAGGTCGTAATACAGCGCGTAGAAGTAGTAGTGGCCGTCCAACTCGTCCGAACTCGTGTCGGTCTTGTACCAGTACTTGCCGTCCTTCGTCTTGGGCCAGCGCGGGTAGTAGACCTTCCACAGCTTGTCGCCTTCGCGGTCTTTCTCCATCTTTTCGATGGTGTAATGGTCGTTGGGATTGGCCTCGGTGGTCGGCACGACCGTGCGCGCGACGAACCCCGGCTGCTGCTTTACTTCGCCGTCAATCGGCGCAATGCTAAGAAAGCGCAGCGCCTCAAACGCCTTCACGGCGCGCTCCTTGGCCTTGGGATCCTTGGTGGCCGCGTAGGCGTAGCATTCGCCCGCGCCGTACATGCTGGTCCACAGACCGTCATTATCGCTGTCGCCAACGGTCGCCTTGCTCTTGTCGCCGGGCTTTTCGAGGTTGGCCTCCAACACATAGCCATACTCCGTGCGCCGGTTGTATTTGTCGATCTCGTCTTCGTAGAACTTCGCTTTCTCGGCCAGCGTCATGGGCTTGCGCTCAATAACGCCCACGCCGCCTTCGGTCGCGAACCAGGCATCGCCCTTCGGCGTCACGCACATGGCGCGCACGAAATCATCCGGGAGCCAGCGCCGCCCTTGCCGGTACATCCACTCCTGCCCGTTGTAGCGGATCGCGCCAATCCGGGTCGCAAACCACATGACGCCCTTCTCGCCCGCGGCCGCCGCGGTGAAATCGTTGTACGGCAGTCCCTCGGCCCCCGTGTAGAGACGCCAGCCGCCGGGCACCCGCTGGCACACGCCCGTTGGGAAGGCGGCCCACAGGTTACCGTCCGCATCAAAGGCCACACCGCGCACGTTGAATGGCGCCCAGCTCCGCGAGCCTTCGGCGGGGGTCAGCGCTTCCCACTTCTTTCCATCCGCGCTGAAGAACAGTCCCGCATCCGCCGCGACCGCGATCGATCCGTCAGGGCCGACAGCCGCCGTGTTCACGGCGGACCGTTCGCCCAGAAGAGCGTTCAGCTTGCGCACCGGCGTGCATCGCTTGCCCTTCAGCAGGTACAAACCCGTGCTGGTGCTCAGATACACGCCATCCGCGGCTGGGGTCACCGCGTTGATATACGCATCCGGCAGCTCGGCAATCTTATCGACGCTATCCGGCTGCACCCGGTACAGCGCCTCTTCGCAGGCCGCGAGCACGTCCGTCCCATCAGCGGCCAGTGCCCAGATGCGCTCCGCGGGCACGCCGTCCACGGTCTGCCACGCGCCATCGCGCAGCACGCAAAGACCCGCTTCGGTTCCCGCATAGACGATGCCGGCATTGGTCACGGCCACGCCGGTAGCCTTGTCCGAGGGCAACCCGTTTGCGGACGTGTATACGGTGCAAATCTCCTGCTCAAAGGTACTCACAGTGATACTGGGTACGTCCGCGGCGAACGCGGACAGCGCTGCGCAGGCAAGCATTGCCGCGAGCGCGGGCATGGTACGTCGGTTCTGCACGAAGTTCTCCTCCAAATTGTCGTGGAATGGTGCCCCCGTCCGGGCAGGCGCCTCCCCGCTGGCCGATGTTGCCCATTTCGATGATGGTAGAAAAAGGCGTAGCCAGCCTTTATACCATCTTTCGGGAAGCGGGAGCCACCAATACACCCACAGAATACTGGTTTTGCGGGCCGAGGACCGCGGATTCACGTCTGGCGGGTGATATCGACCGACACACTGAGCGAGTGCTGCCCCCCGCCGAGGACGACTCCGCGGATAGGACTCACGTCCTCGTAGTCACGCCCCCACGCCAGCGTGATATGGTCCAGCCCTGCCAACGTATTGTTTGTGGGATCGGTGTCCACCCAACCATGCCCCGGCACATACACGGAAACCCAGGCATGCGACGCCCAGGCGCCCGTCAAAGGCGCGCCTTCCACGCGCTCTCCCCCGAAGATGTAGCCGCTGACGTAACGCGCCGCCAATCCCATCGCGCGCAGGCAGCCAATCTCCAGATGCGCGAAGTCCTGGCACACCCCGCGCCGTTGTTGCATGACCTCCTCCAGCGGCGTGGCGATGGTCGTCGCTGTGGGGTCGTATTTGAAGTCGCGATGGATGCGCTCCGTCAGGTCCAACACGGCGTCCAGAGCCGGTCTGCCCTTCGGAAAGGAGACCTTCGCGTAATCGGCCAGTTCCGAGGTGGCCTTGACAAAACGCGAGTCGAACACGAACTGGTACGCGCTCAGGGTATCTTCATCGTACCCCGAACGAAGTACCTCGGGTACTTCCTCCCACGCGGCTGTTTCCGCGCTGCCAGGGTGCGAAGGCGGTGAGAGCACAACTTCGCTGTCTACCGTAATCGTCAGCCACCGGTGAGGATCCTGGATTGTGAAGTAGGTGAGTTCGTTGCCGAAGTAGTCACGGCGCATGCGTCCGTGGACCGGTTTCACTGGTTCGACATCGATGCGCGTGGAGAGCACTCCTTGATATGCGCACGCGCGGGGTGTCAAACGGGCCACGTTGTAGCAAATCGGCACCGGTTCGCTGTAATCATAGCGCGTGGTATGCACGACACGATACTTCACGGGCCGGGATTCCGGGATTTCGTGGCGATTTGCTGCGGAGTCCCCGTGTGGCTGAAGTAATGCCGCGCCAGTGCGTCGGAGATTTCCCGAAAACGCTCTTCCCAGTTCACGAGCCGCGCTTCGAGTTGGGATCGCCCGTCATTATCGCCGGTCTCCGCAATCAGGTGGATATCCACTGTGATGAGTTCGCTTTCCACGCGCACGATGCCTTGCTGCTCGGCGCTCATGAAGGGATACGCCTTCTCGCGCGGCATGTGGGAAACATGCTCCTTCAACGCCCCGATCTGAAACATGACCGACCGCGGGTTGGAATCGTCCGTGAGCAGGAGGTCCAGAACCGCGGGTGTCTGCAGGTTGGCCCCGTACCGCGCGCGATAGGTGAGCGTGCTATCGCAAATCTCCAGCAAGGCCTGCAGCATGGCGGCCTCCGTTTCTCCCGCCCTTGCAAGCCCGCCCCGCAGCAGCGCCAGCGTGTGGATTGAACGTTCGATGCGGCGTCCCATGTCGAGAAAACGGTAGCCCTGGCCGCGCGTCATGTTCTCGAGCGTGAGCCCGCTGAACGCGGCGAGCCCCGCCATGAACTGATTCAGCAGAAGAAGGACTTCCCCGAAGGGCGGAAGCTGTCCATCGCCCACACTGTCCGCCAGGTCCTCCACGAGACGGTTCAGCGTGCGCCATGCGTCGGCCGAGAGCCGGTCGCGCACAGCCCACGCCACGCGGTGCAGCGCGTTGAAGGTGGCCCGCACGCTTCCGGCGGTTTCCGCATCAAGAATCTTCGCCCGCACATCCGCTTCCATAGACGCGCGGTCACGAGAAGCTCCATCTTCCGCGCCGGGCGACGTGGCGTCATTCAAGAGGCGCACTACCCCGGACAGTTCAATTCTTCCCGCCACGTCGCCTTCACCAGTGAGCCGGCCCAGCACGCAGCGGATCCTGCGCACGGTGCCTTCCGCGCGCTCCAGGTAGCGTCCCAGCCAATACAGATTGTCGGCAGCACGGCTCGGCAGGTTTGTGACGGTTCGGCGGATCTCGATAGGCTCGCCAGGAGCAGGAAGCAGACTCATCGTATCGGGAGGGCCTTCGGAAAGGACCCACGTGTCCTTGCTGCCGCCTCCGCGCTGCATGGACAGCGCCAGTACGCCTTGGGATTCAGAGTAACGCGTCAGCCCTCCGGGCATGACGTGGAATTCTCCGTTTCCGGAAGATGCCGTGTGCGCACGAAAGACCGTGTAGCGGGGTTCCCAGCCTGTACCGGTCCAGACCGGCACAGTCGATGCCGCGACCGGCTCGCGCGCGACGTAGGCGTAAGGCTTGGCTTCAATTCCCGCCAGCAGCGCATCGCGATCCGCGCGGGCGAGCATGCTGACCTGGGCGGCTTCCCAGCGGGGACTTGGAAACGCCGGTTCCACGACCAGCTCATCAGCATGGGCGCGCACATGCTCCAAATGCTTGGGCGCCGCGCACCACCACGTGCGCACCGACGGCAGCAGGAGGTCTTCGTCAAGGAAATGGCGGCAGAGGTCCGGCAGCAGCGCCCGCAATGCGGGCGCCTCGAGCAGGCCGCTGCCCAACGCGTTTGCCACGGCCACATTGCCGCTGTGCACCGCCTGCAGGAGCCCCACAAGACCTATGGTCGACTCGCTGTGAAGTTCAAGAGGATCGCAGTAGTGATCGTCCAGCCTGCGCAGAATCACGTCCACCTGTTCCAGGCCTTCCAACGTCTTCAGATACACGCAATTGTCGCGCACCGTGAGGTCCTCGCCTTCGACCAGCGTGAATCCGAGATACCGCGCAAGATACGAATGCTCGAAGTAGGTCTCATTGAAGGGTCCCGGCGTAAGCAGCGCGATGGTGGGGTTGTCCCGGTGCCGTGGCGCCAATGCGCGCAGGCTGTTGCGCAGGCGGTCGAAGTATGAAGCTAGTCGCCTCACGCGGCAGTCGTGGATAATGCTCGGGAACACGCGCGACATCACGATCCGGTTTTCCAGGGCATAGCCCGCGCCGGATGGCGCCTGCGTGCGGTCGGCGATGACCGTCCACGCGCCCTTGGGGCCGCGGGTCATGTCGGCGCTGTACAGGTGCAGCAGCCCGTTCCCCGGATCGAGCACTCCATGACACGGCCTCAGAAACGCGGGATTGGCGTAAATCAATTCCGGTGGAACGCGCTTCTCGCGCAAGAGTGTCTGCTCGCCGTACAGGTCACTCAGGATCAGGCTCATCAGCGTTGCACGTTGTTGCATACCCTTCTCGAGGGCCTGCCAATCCGCGGACGCGAGGATCTGAGGCGCCAGATCCATCGACCACGGCCGTGTCACGCCCTGCGGATCGCCGTAGACGTTGTAGGTGACGCCATTCTCCTCGATGATGGTCGCCGCCTGCGCGCGGCGCCGGGCGAATTCAGCGGGGGAAAGGCCGTCCAACACGCTCAGGAAGCCATCCCACTGGGCGCGGATGCGGCCTCTCGCATCCACCAGTTCGTCGAAAGTGTGAGGGAGCTTGGCGTAGGCTGCGAGCGCGGTCCCGCGATAGGTGGTTTTGCGGCTGACCCTTTTCATGAGGGTCCCCCGATTTGACAGCAACTCACCATCCGCCGCCGCCTCCTCCGCCCCCGCCGCCTCCCGACGACCCGCCGCCGGAGGAACCGCTGCTTCCGGATGAAGAGCCCGGAGCCGTGGACGAAGACGCGATCGCCGTGGCCATGGAAGTTCCCAAGGCGGATGCGAAACCGCGGCATCCGTGCTCGTTCCAATCTGAACCGCGATACCACAACGGACCGCGGTCCCTGAAGGAAGACGGCGCACTGCGCGTGTCGAGGTCCTGCGTCAATCGTTCAGCCCACGGAGTTTCGGCGTCGAGCGCAAGCGCGTAAGGCAGATGCTCCTCGAACATCTCCGGAGTGACTTCATCCGCATGGCCAGATCCGTACCGCCCTTCCTGACTGCCTGTCAAATAGCGCTTGTATCCGTCCAGGTGATCCATGGTCTGGCGGCCCAGCCGCGTGGGCGCCTTCATCCACTGGTAGAAGCTCAGGTTGATGAAAGCCAACACGATCAATTGGATCACCAAGCCAAGCGACGCGTTGTAGATGAGAATCCCCGCGACGGCTATCTCCGCGGCGAAAAATGGCGTTGCAAACAACGTCATGAAGAGGGCCTGCCCGATTCCTCCTTTTCCTGAAAGCACACCTTTCCAGAGTGTAAAGACGGTCATGCCCAGCGCCAGCACGCCAATCGACCAGAACCCCAGCCAGATGGAAAGGAAGATCACAGGGGTGTCCCCATGCTGCGGTTCCGTCAGCATCGCGCCGCCTACGACGATCACGGAGAGCAGCAGACCCGGGAGCCAATACTGCCAGTTCGTCAAGAAGTAGGTCTTCTCATAGTCCAGCTTCAGGGCCTTGTGGCAGGCGTTAATCGCGGCGGAGATCTTCTTGTGGTTGGTCTTCCGCAAAGCAGTGGAACTGCCCGACGTGATCAGCGCTGCCAACAGCGCGCGTTCCTCGGCTGGCAATGTATCATCTGGAGGCCGAAGTTGCGTGACACGGTATTCCGAATCCGTCTCGTCGATTTCGACGTACCCCTTCACGGCCAGGCTGACAAGCGCGCAGGTCACCACCGTGTTATCGAAACCCATCTTGGATACGAACCGCGCGGCCGCGGGACTGATGCCGGGTGGTGGACCCGGCTGAACGGTGATGGCGCCGTGCATTGGGTCGCGCCCCACCAGCACCCAAACCACAATGAAATATGCCAGCACCAGCAGGCACCCGGTGAAGCGCGTGGCGTCCGTCTTGAGGCGCGCAACCAGGAGTTTGACCGCGCTTTCAGAAGGAGGCGGGGTCACGATACCCTTGGGAAACGTTGCCACGATGGTGAAACCTTCCCCAGCCTCCAAAGAGCGTCGCGCCTGGAATGTCAGGTCTCCGTTTCGCTCGATGCGCGCTTCCACCGCCTCTTCTTTGGAACCCTGCGGCCCCGTGTATCCTTCAAGTGTCAGCTTGTACGAGGGGACCGGCACGGGAAGATGGACCGTTGCCGAGGCATCATCGATGGGAAACTCCCAGCCATTGCCTGTCGCATTCCAGTACAGTTCGTCGTGGTCGTCGAAGAACCCCAACTGGTGGTCGGTTTTGTACGTGAAGACGTAGGTGTGTTCACCGGGAGTTAGATAGACTGATTGGCTTCCGAAATAGGTCCGCACGCCGTTATCGAGACCTTCCGTGTGAAACGGCTCCGGGACACCGTCCCGCTCCACACTGACAATCTCGAATCCCACCGTGACCGGCCGCCACCAGGGTTTGCGATACCGGGTGGGAAAGTCCCGGTAGATGCCGTGCTGGATCTGATTGCCCTCGCTGCGAACGGTGATGGTCTCTCGGACGGTGAGACTCGCGTCTTCATATATCGTGACATCGCTGTGAAAACGAAGGATCCGCTCGCCACTCTCTTGTCCAAGGCAGGGAATCACGCCCGCAACAAAGAGGCATGCCCCCAGGGCCATTCGCCGGGCGAACGCGCCGGCCCTCATTCTCCGTTCTCCATCCGGCGCGTCGCTTCGTGGTCGCTTGCCGTTCGGGATTCGCCGTTGAGGATGCGGACGTCCAAGGGGGTGACAGTGTCCAGGTGCATGTCCCGTTGCGGATACGCGATTTCGATGCCCGCCTCGCGGAACAGCGCATCGATGCGATGTCGGATGTCGCTGCGGACCACGCGCGCATCCGTGGCGGGTCCCATGGTAAGCCAGAAATACGCTTCAAACGTGAGCGCGTTGTCGCCGAACTCGGAAAACACCACCACCGGTTCCGGTTCATCCAACACGCGGCTGTGTTCGGTCACCGCCTTCATGATGAGTTGCTCAACCTGCCGGGTTGGCGATCCATACGAGACCCCTACCGTCACCGTGAAGCGCACCTTGGCGTCCGACAAGGTCCAGTTGATGACGGTCTTCTCCAGGAAGGCGCTGTTGGGCACCATGAGGTCCACCCCGGAAAAGAGCCGCAGCCTGCAACAGCGCGCGCCGATTTCTTCGATGTAGCCGCCGCGCCCGTCCACCTCCACGAGATCCCCGATGCGAATGGGCCGTTCCATCATGAGGATCAGGCCCGAGATGAAGTTGTTGATGAGGTTCTGGGCCCCGAAGCCCACCCCGATGGCGAGCGCGCCCCCGAAGAGGGTGAACGCGGTGAGCGGGATGTTCACCGTGTTCATGGCGAACAGGACCACCAGGATGAGCAGCGCGTAGTGCACGAGCCGGTCGACATTGGCCGCGGAGTTCGCGTCCATCCGCGTGCGCGTGAACACGTGCTTGCGCAAGTAGCGCCGGATGATGCGGGTGATCGCGAATCCGCATATCAGAATGATGCCCGCCAAGCTGATCTGCCGCACCGTGAGCGGCTCGCCGCCCACGTCGATCGGCAGCCGGAAGTTCCAGATCTCCGATGCCTGCTTGCTGTACTGCTCCCAACGCTGCTTCAAGGTCAGCGTGCTTTGCGCCGCCTTGAGATCCTCGATAAGGCGCCGGTTGAGCTGCTCGATGCTCGAGATCGACGTCAAGCTCTCACGCACGGTGTCCATGTTGTAATTGAGCGTCTTCAGCATCTTGCGGGCTTGCGCGGCTTCCGGCGATTCCCCGAGACCTATGCTAAGTTTCCGATCCCACTCCCGCACGGACGCCCGGATGGATTCCAGCCGCGAGAGCCGCGTCTGGCGAATCGACGCGAGCGATTCCGCATACGCCTCCGCGTCCTGCAGTTCAGCCAGCACCGCAAAGGTTTTGGGTTGCGCATGCAATTCATAGCGTGTGCCCCAAATCTCTTCCTCGCGAAACATGAAATCCAGCCGCTCGCGAAGCATCGTCACATTGTCGCTGGCCACCGCCGCTTCCGCTTTCAGCACGTCCACCACCGCCTGCTTCGCCGCGGCCTCTCCGTTTGTACCCTGAATCCCATCGCGGGCCTCGTTCAGCTTGCGCTGCGACTCATCCTTGAGGGTGATGGCCTGCTTCAGCTTGACCTGCAGATCGGCACGCCTCTTGGCCAAAGTCTGCCTGCGCGCCTCAAGATCCTCTGCCCGGTAGCGTTCGCGTGACTTGGCCTCCGCCAACTTCTGATTCAAGAATTCCCGCTGCTTGTCGCGCAACGCGGCGCGTTCCTCGGCAGCCTTGATCTGAGCTTCGCACAGGGCCTGCGTTGCCTTCAGCACTTCCGCCGCCGCGCGCACCGCCTGCATGCGGCCTTCAAGAGGCCGCAACACCGCAGGATCGCTGCTGGCGGCCGCTTCCTTCTTGACCTGCGCCAGCTCGGCTTCTGTTCTGCCGAATTCCTTTTTTGTACGCTCAAGCCGGCTCTTGGCTTGGTCCAGGGCGCGCTGGTCCTGTTCACGCTGCTCGTCTTTGGTCTGGAGCGCGTCCCGGAAGGTATCCACAAACCACGGCGTATACGGAGGAGGGTCGGGAATGCCCTGGTATTCCTCCCGCTCACGCGCAAGCTCCTCCTGTAACCTGGCCGTTTCCTTGCGCTCCTCGAGAAGTGACAAATGGTCTTCATGCACACTGCGCAACTGGCGCAAGCTCAGGGCCTGGTCTTGCAGGCTCGCCAACGGAACGCCGGTCTCGGCCGCATACTCCTGCGTGGCCCGTTCTTCCGCCGTGGTGATTCGCGCGTCCAGCGACTCGATCTTCTCTTCGATTTCCTTCTGCTGTGTCTCAAGGGTGGGCTCGGGGACTTCCGCCACTGGCGCCGCCTGATTGGGCGCGGGAGCGGATGTCTGCGCATATGCGCCGGTACCCGCGAGATGGGTCAGCGCGGCCAGGACCGCAATGGCAAGCAGACCTTTCACCTTGGCGTGGAATCTCCCTTGCCCGGTGAAGTCAGCGGATGGAGTTTGAAGAAAAAGGGACATGAATGAATACCTGAACTGTTGCTTCGATTGTGTGTATCATCCTACGGTTGCCGTCAGGAGGTGTCAACGTGCGGCGCTGATGCCGCGGAGAACGTCCGCGGATTCTGGAATGGGTAATGAGAGGGACCTTTCATGGAGAAGGTGCCGGGTTCCGGCTTTGGGGTGCCTCGACTCAGCGTGTCCAGAGTACGGCCTTCCGCGCTGTTGATGCACTGGATGGCCGTGGCCTCTCTGCTCCTCGTGCCCGCCGTTTCGTCGCCATGGATACGGTGGCTCGCCGTGGGTGCGCTCCTGGTTCAAGGGCTGGGAAATCTCGGCATTCGTATGCTGTTCCGGCGCAACATGGCTACGCTACCCCGTCTCGATAATCCACCGGACGGTGGCAGACGGGGGCCACTGCCGGGCGTCACCTTCATCATCCCCGCGCGCAATGAGGAAAGGAGCATCGAGCCGGCCGTGCGCTCGATGCTTGAGCAAGAATACGAGCGCGTCGAGTTCATCGCGATCAACGACGGGTCAACCGACAAGACACCAGCCATCCTGGACGCGCTCGCCCGAGAGTTCCCGATACTGCGTGTCATTCATGACCCGCCGTTGGCCCCGGGCTGGCGCGGTAAGGCTAACGCCATCTGGACGGGCGTTCAACTCGCGGACCCCGCCCATGAATGGCTGTTTCTCACCGATGCCGACACGCTCTTCGATCCGGATGTCCTGTGCGCGGCCGTCGCCATCGCTTCGATGAACAACCTCGACTTGCTGACCGGTATCGTGTATCTGCAAAACGGCAGCATCTGGGAAGAGCTGGTCATGCCTGCAAAGTGGTCAGGCATTGTCGTGGGCGCGAGTCCCGACCGCCTGAACCACCCTTCTTCCTCGCCAGTTGGGGTCGGTCCTTTCATGCTGGTACGCCGTGCGGCCTACCTCGGCAGTGGCGGCCATGCGGCATTTCCAGGTCAGGAGCCCGAAGACACGCTGCTCGCGGCGGTAGTCAAGGCATGGGGCGGCAAGGTGGGCGCCGCCGTGGTGGACCGCAAAGTGCGCGTCCGCATCTACAACGGGTACCGCGCCATGCGCGACGCCTTCGTGCGCAAAGCGCGGATTGTGGCGGGCGACAACTCCCTCGTCATCCAGATGCGCATTGCCTACACGCTCCTGCAAGAGGTCTTGCCCATGCCTGTCGCGATCTTCGCCGCGGCAACCCTCTTGTCCTCTGGGTGGAACGCTTCCTGGGCGGCAATCCTCCTCGCTGGCGCCTGGGCGTATGGAACATACGGCATCGCGGCGAAGGAGTTTCGCCGCGTCGCCCACATGCGCCGCGGCCTTGAATGGTGCCATCCCGTGTCGGGCTGCATTCGCGCCAGTTTCATGATCGAGGCGTGGTGGCAATGCGTGCGCGGCAGTCCAATGCACTGGCGCGGCCGCCCCGTTTCGGTCGACCCCAAAACAAAAGTCGAGCCTTGAAGCCCACCTCCGCCATCCCTGCAAATGCGGGGACCGCGTCAACCGAGAACGCCAACCAAGAACGCCAACCTATAAGGAGCGCAACCAGGAGCGCCGGCATCCCTGCCGGCTCTTCATCCTCGCGATCGCGAGGACTGCTTCTCAACCCAAAACTACATCCGCGAATGAACGCGAATGAACGCAAATGAACGCCAATGACAGAGGGCGTGACGGCCATTCATGTCAGCCCCATTCAACGGCCGCTTCCAATTTGGCAGCCTTGACGGCGATCTTGCGGGTTTGTCGCAGGGGTGACTGGTGGTGCTGTAAAGGCTGGACCAGGTTGCTTCGCAGATTTCGGCGCGGAGCGCGTGCGGAAGGAGGCCTCCTAACCTGCCCGTCGCTGAGGCATTTCGTCGTAGGTTCGCCCGTTCAATTCCCGCCCGGCCCGCTTCTTATTCACACCGCCCCATTGCTTGAAGAAGAAGGCGACTTTCGCCTGTTCGCATTGACGCTGAATTTCAACGACCCACCGGGCATCCATGGGCCGTGCGCCTGGGCCGGACTCTCCACCGACGATTACCCAGTGAATACCGGTGAGGTTGAGCCCTTGGAGCGGCCCCAGTAGAGGTTCCAAGGAGAGGAATTTCGTTTGCGCGCCGGTATTGCGCAGATCGTCGATTCTCGACACGTACTTGGCGTTCTCAACGCTCACGCCCATCCAGACATTGGAAGGCCAGTCCAGCTCGGGCGCCAGTTCACGTAACCGCTCCGAGCGTTTGGTAAGCACCTGAAACTGATGCCACTCTGCCCGGCGCATTACGTCGAAGACTTGCACGATGTAGTCTCGGGGCACTTTTTCGTGGAACAGATCGCTCATGGAATTGACGAAGATGCGTTGAGGTTTCCGCCAGCGGAGTGGGAGGTCCAGCATGTGGGGATGAAGCGTTACCTCGAAGCCATCGCGATAGTTCGGCTGGCCCATCGCCTTCAATCGCTTCGCCATGCGCTCCGCATAGCAGTTGTGGGTTGCGATTCCTGCCGCAATAAAAGTGCCGCTGGTAGTTTGGATGTCCACTAGTTGGCGATTGCCTACACGTTGAACTCCGTCTATCCTGGAGCCATGTTTGCCTGGAAATCTTCTACCGTAGAAGTCGGTCATTTTTCGGGTCATCGCCGGTTGAATTGCGGAGAGAAAACGCAACTTCTCTTCGATTGCTCCGATTACTCGTTCACTTCGCCCCGTGGAGCGGCGAAAATCCTCTCGTTGTGATTGGAACCCAAGGTCGCCGATGAAACGCTTTGTTACATCCAAGAGACCATTCTCTTTCGTTTGGTGGAAACGCAGATTCTTTCCTGTGTATGAACCGTCTGTGTCAAAGAATCCGGCAAGAAAACCTGCTTTCCAATTGACATCGTCGCGCTCTGGCATGCAATAGTCTCTGACTTTTACGAGATTGGCCATGCGCCGCGTTTCAATCTTCAGCATCGGCGCCCGATTCTCCCGTGGATAAAGTTCGGAAGAACCACCATCAAACGGTTGTATTTCAATACCATCACAGCCGACAACTGCAAGCGCTTCATTTAATCGATTGAGAATAGGTTGATCGGATGACAGAACCGCCACGCGCAAATACGATTGCTTGGTTCCGCGTCTACCCGATCCGTCGATACGAAATGTTCCGTCTCCTCCAACTACACCCGCTAAGTAACCAGAGAGATACGGCTCTGTCTTGGATTTACACAGCGACGACGGCATCCCAATATCGACGAGGCTCGTCTGAAGCGAAAGGCGTTCTGCTTCTCGCCAATACGGACGTACTCTAGCGAGAAAACGGTGATCAACACTGGCGACGATTTTTCTTCCTCCAACAGCGATCTCGACAGATTCGGCAATAGTGGACCATGCGTCAACTACCGTGGCTCGCTCATAGACACGGTTTTGACCGAGTCTCGGCGATTCGGTGAATCCGACAACTTCATCGCCCGGTGTTATCTCGCCTATAGGTTTCCATCTCATATCGACCATTAGCACGGGCGTAGTAGGGTCGAGGCAATTTTTGCATCCCGGACTGATCTTCGTGCAGCCGGTGACCGGATTCCAGGTGGATTCCGTCCACTCGATGGAAGAATTCGATCCCATCTATCTCGCTCCTCGCTCACGATACTTGTTGTAGATATTCTGAACTATATGCCTCCCGAACTAATTCGCCGAAGTGAAAAGGAGGTACTATGCAATCGACCCAGTTCAATTGCGCGTGGTACCGGCGGAGGAACATTGGCACGCTCGGCAACTATCAAAAGAGGCTCAAGGTCGTTTCTGCAACGAGGCTGCGACTGCATTTACGAGACAATCACGATCCAGGCTTCTTCGCGCGTCGCGAATGTTGCTTCGTCTTTCTAGCGTGGGGAGGCTGTTTTTCAAGGCGTTTCATTGCCTCCACGGCCTTGTCGAAATCGCTTGACGGGTGCTCGGACTCGAGCCTGCGGCGTTCCGCGTCGTACCGGTCGAATTCACGATGGGCATGCTCCTGCGCAAGTTCGTGAGAGATAGTTCCCGCGTGCCTCAGGATGTTGCGCTCGTTGAATTCCAGAAAGGCGTCCAACTTACTTGCCCAGTCGATCATATGCATGGGCCGGTGGCGGCGGGCTTGGTCTTCGGCATAGTCAAGGTACATCGTGACGACGCGATTGAGTTCGCGCAATTCTTCTTCCGCCAGATAGTTCTTGGCAATGGTCACATCTGATTTGCGGATTGGCCCGTGTGGGGCGTTCTTCCACGTCGTGAGACCCATGTTCTGTTTTGATGCGTCTGCCCGTTGAACGATAAGCTCGGATGCGGTGTGTCCGTGAATGGCCCAATGCAGCTTGTTCTGCACGGCGGCATAGAACGACTGGGTGACCCCGGCAGACGGATTGTAGTCAATGCTTGTCGCGTAGATATCGGTTATCTTCTGATAGAAGAGGCGCTCGGAGGCGCGGATGTCGCGAATACGTTCGAGCAGTTCATCGAAGTAGATGTCGCCGAAAGTCTGGCCGGCCTTGATGCGCTCGTCGTCGAGGGTGAAGCCCTTGACGAGCAACTCAGAAAGCCGGGAGGTGGCCCACTGGCGAAACTGGGTGCCTCTCTCCGAACGGACGCGGTAGCCGACAGCGAGAATAGCGTCGAGATTGTAGTGGTCCACGAGGCGCGAAACCTGCCGTTCGCCCTCCATTTGAACTATTCGGAATTTCCTAATAGTTGACAGGGCATCCAGTTCTTGATCGGCGTAAATATTTGATAAATGTTCGTTTATCGTGGGTACGGTTATCCGATACAGCTCCGCCAGCGCGCGCTGCGTCAGCCACACGGTCTGTCCGTCGAGGCGGACTTGAACGCTCAGGGCGCCGTCCTGGTAGATGAGGAGTTGCCCTTCGGGCGGGGTCTCTTTTAGTTGACCAGACACTGCCGGTGTCCTTCAGGACGTCGTGATGGGCGTTCCCGATTCTCCTTTTCGCCTGAGAAGAGCTGCGCCACAGTCCCGGGGGGTGGTGGAAGCCACCCCCCGGGCGGCGGCGACACTACATGTGCCTCGTCATTTTTCTGCGGGTTTGAGCTTGATGATCAGGTCATCCGCTTTGAGGTTTTCCATCTGAACTTTGGGGTTGTGGACCAGCTTGAGGATGCGATAGCGGACGGTCTGCGGCGCGCCGCTGTGGATCTGGAGGGCCAGGTTCCCGCTGCGCTCGGCCGCCGGGTTCAGGTCCAGACAGGCCGTTCCCAAGACGCCATTGATTGAGATCCACATGGCG
The DNA here is from genome assembly GCA_020847495.1 of Candidatus Hydrogenedentota bacterium. Lineage (GTDB taxonomy): Bacteria > Hydrogenedentota > Hydrogenedentia > Hydrogenedentales > SLHB01 > JAHDWY01. The sequence goes on from JADLCA010000579.1 coordinate 18,540, forward strand.
GGTCCCACGGCGAGGATTTCGTAGCGGTTCCACTCGCCGGGTTTTACGGCGGGCTCGGCGGTGTCCGTGGAATCCAACATGCCGCGGCCATGCTCGTGATAGAGACGGCCCCAGTAGCCTTGTCCCATGTCCGCTTGATAACCGCCGGCTTGACCGCTCTCGTCCACTTTCTTCGAGCGGAACTGGATGCCCGCGTTTGCGTTATTGGGCACCATTTGGACGTCGAGAACAAGGTAGAAGTCGCGGACTTCGACGCCGGACCAGATGAACTCGTTCTTGGGAATGTCCGCCTCGCTGCCGCCGACGATGGCACCGTCTTCGACGCGCCAGTACGGAGCATTCCCTTGCCAACCGGCAAGGTCCGTACCGTTGAAAATGCTCGCGTCTTCTGCTGCCGCGCCGCCGAGGGACCGGGCGATGCCGATAGCGGCTTGGACCGCCTCGCCCTTCACGGCTTCATCCGCGAACTGGGCGAAGACGACATCCAGCGCCTGAGCGTCGGGCACTTGGGAGAGCCCGCCCAGGACCGCCTTCTTCTCATCCGCTGAGGAGGCTTGGCCCAGGAGTTGCCCGTATCCCGCTAGAAGATCCGCCGGGGTTGCCCCGCTCTGGGCCATGAGACGCACGGTACCGCGCAGCGCGGCCAGTTTGAGGCCGGGCTCCGTGGCCGTCTTGGCCATCTCGGAAAGCACGGGCAGCGCGACGGGCGTGGGCCATTCGCACAGCGTGCGCAGGGCCTGGTCTTTGACGTTCGGGTCGCTTGACGAGACAGATGCATTCACCGCATCAAATGCCTTCGGGCTGCCCGTTGTGCCAAGCAGGCGAATCATGCCGAGCTTCGCGTCGCCCTGGGCTCTGTCAAACGCCGCGCAGAACGAATCGACTATCTGAGCCGGCGCGGAGACGACGGCGAGTTTCAAGGTCTCGTTTTCCAATACCGTCTTGCTGGCAGCCGCGCCGTTTTCGGAGTAATCGACGCGCAGCTTCTTCACGGCGCCCGGAGCTGGATCTCCGAAGTTGGCGTTGGTCGCTTCGACGGAAAGCGCGCCTGAGTCGACGATGCTCTTGACCTTCTCGAGAACGTCGGCGGATGGCCCATCAGGCAGGTCGCCATAGACGGCCTTCTCGACGACGATGCTGCCGGGCGCTTTCTTCTGGCGCTCACTGATGGCGGCGAGCACCGCTTCGGTGGCCTGAGACTGCTCTTGAGACGCGGTGCCCAGGTAGCTCTCGATGAGCGCGGGCATTTCATTCGTTGTGGCAACGCCCTGCAGTGCCGTCAAGGCGGCGACACGCACGCTTTCGTCGCTGTCTTTCAGCGCGGAATCCATGAGTAGGCCAATTGGATCGTCTAGGCCACCCTGGCCAATCAGCTCGACGGCTACCAGGCGGGCCTGTGCGTTATCGCTGCCCAGCATCTTCTTGAGCGCGGCATCGCCCTTCTTGCCGGGGAAGTAACTGAGCGAGTCGCGGGCCACATTGGCGAGGTCCGTGTCTTCGGAGAGGGCCAATTGCCCGATCAGATCGAGGGCTGGCTCATACCCAATGCGTGTGACGGCCTTCAGGGCTGCTTCGCGCACCTCGCCCGAACCCGACCCGGCTAGTTCGAGCGCCGCCGCGCCCGCGGCGTCATCGCCTTGGCCGAACACGGAGAGAAGCCGGACTTTGCGACCGTCGGGGAGAGAGGCCAACTCACTCGCCAGCGCGGCGGTCATCTTTTTCTTGCCGTCCAGTTCCCGGGCAATGCGCAAGGCGGCCTCGAACTGGTGTCTATCTTCGCCGCGCACGGCGTCCAACAAGAGCGGCAGTCCATCGCCCGTGGAACGCTGGAGCACCGCGCCTCGAAGCGCGGCGGCCCTAACCTGGTGCGCAGCATTTGGGGTCTGGCGAAGGAGATCATAGATGGCAAGCGCCTCATCGGACTTGCCGTCTGCTGCGCACTTCTTTGCGCAACTGAGCAGAGCATCGTGCACGACCAACAGCGTGACTTCATGTACACCTGCCTGGCCAGCGGCACTTTGCAGCGCGGCGGCGGCATCCGGCGAGGCGATGTCGCCGAGGGCTTTGGCCGCGGCCTGGGCCATCTGGGCGTCAGCGTCGGGAAGGAGTTTGGCGATTTCCGGCACGGCCTGCTCGTCCTTTCGGGCGGCCAGCGAGCTGATCACGCCAACCTTGAGCAGCCCCGAGGTCTTGCCGAGGGCGTCCCGGAGCACAGCACCCGCTTCGGGATAGGGCATGGGCTCCAGGACGTAACGTGCCATGTGCGCCAGCTTCTCATCGAGCAGCAACGGCGCCAATACCGGGATGGCGTCCTCTTTGCCGTTCACCGAGAGAGCGCGGCACGCTTCCATCTTTTCTGGGATGGACGCGCCGGATCTCAATACACTGATGGGATCGGTGCTCTGCGCCGGGCATGGCGCGGCGGCGAAGAAGATTGCGCCGGCGAGAAGTAGAATCGCGATATAGTTCCGCATGATTATCTCAATTCCTTTCGTGTCGAACCCTAGATGACCCACGGTTCCCGCTGGGCTCGCGCGCGCAGGCGGTTGGCTTCGTCGTCGTTGATAAACTCTTCCTTCACGGGGTCGTAGTGCATGTCGCGTTTGAGCCACATGCAGATGTTGGCAGCGTGCACGGTGGTCATGGAGCGGTGCATGACCTCCGCGTTGGCGACCGGTTCTTCGCGCGACTTGACGCAGTCGAGGAAGTTGCGCATGTGGTCGAGGGAGCGGCCCGTGCGGGCGACATACTCGCCGACGACCTTCTTGTACTCCGCCAGGATGTCCGGGGACGAGGCTTCGGGCATTGCATACCCGTCGGCGGAACCCACCCAGCCGCGCGGCCCGTCAAACCGCTCGCCGCAGGAGCCGTGCCAGTATTTGTCGAAGCGGGAGAGGATCATCTTCTGTCCGCTGGCAAACGTGCACTCCATGCCATCACCGGAGTCGTTATCGACGTACTGGTAGTGGATGGGTGAGGTGTTCAGCGCGTCAAGGCCGGCCTGGGCCTGCGCGAAGGTGTGCGCACCCCATTCGCCGATGCAGCTCGTGTGGAAATCATAGTCATCGCGCCAGCCGCCGCTGACATACGATTTGTTGAAGGGACGCCACGGGCACGAGCCCAGCCAGATGTCCCAATCGATTTCTTCCTTGGGCGGCAGCGGTTCTTCGGGCTTCCAGGTGTGTTGCATCGTGGCGGAGTCCCAGGGGGCGATATGGGCGTAGGCCGTGTGCACGTCGCCGAGGCCTCCCGTGCGGGCCATTTCGATCGCGAACACATGCGTGGCCTCGCTCAGGCGCTGCGTGCCGGTTTGGTAGACCCGCCCGTACCGCCGGGCGGCTTCTACCACGGCCTGGCCTTCCGCGATGGTCATGCAGGAGGGCTTTTCCGTGTAGACGTCTTTGCCGGCGCGCATGGCGCGGACCGACGCCTGGGCGTGCCAGTGATCGCCGGTCGCGATGAGGACCGCGTCGATGTCCGTGCGCTCGGCCAGGAATTCGCGCAAGTCGATATACATCTTGCAGTCCTTGTTGCCGTAATGATCGTCCACAAAGGACTTCACGGCTTCCCGCTGCTGCTTCCACAGATCGCAGATGGCGACGATTTGCACATCTTCGTTGCCGATCATCCAGCGCAGGTCGTGGAAGCCGCGGCCGTGGATGCCGATGCACCCGACCACGATCCGCTCGGAAGGCGCCGTCGCGCCGTCCTTGCCCAACGCCGATCCAGGGATGATGTACGGGGCGGCCACGGCTGCCGCGGCCCCGGACAAGAATCTCCGCCGAGAAATCCTACCGCTCATGTGCTGTTCCTCCAGATGCTTTCGTACGATATGCCGGAAATGCCCGCGCCTGCCCCTAACGATGCGCCAGCGGCCCGCAGCGGCGCCGGTCCTGCTACTTTCTCCACAAGGCCTGGGTACAACTTGCCCGCTTTTTCGGGCAGGCAGACACCATACACGATAGGGTTCGCCCGCGACAGGATCAAGTTGGCGAATTGAATCGCGTGAAGGTCTGGGCCTACTATCCTCGCGGCTTATGCCAGCGGCCTTGCTCATGCCTCAATTGGGCCTGCCTTGCCAGATTGATGGGGAGCCGCAGGGGAACACTGGCGTCACGGATGCCCCTGACGCGGCCCACACGACGCATTGGAGAATCAGACCATATGCCCGCCAAGTTCAACGTGTTTGTCGTACCTCACACCCATTGGGACCGCGCTTGGTACGTGCCGTTCGAGGAATTTCGCATCCGACTGGTCCGGCTGATCGATCGGGTATGCGACACGCTCGAAAAGGACCCACGGTTCACATCCTTCTGTCTGGACGGGCAGACCGTGGTGCTGGAGGACTATCTTCAGATCAGGCCGGAGCGTAAGGAACGCCTCAAGGCTCTCATTGAGAAGCGGCGGCTCTGGGTGGGTCCCTGGTACATCCTGCCCGACGAGTTTCTTGTGAGCGCGGAGTCCATTGTCAGAAACCTCATGCTGGGTCACACGATATCCGCCGAGTTCGGTCACACGATGGACGTTGGGTATGTGCCCGATCCCTTTGGCCACATTGCGCAGTTGCCGCAAATCCTGCATGGGTTCGGATTGGACACGTTCGTGTTTTCACGAGGTCTCGATTCGGCCTTGAAACTGCCACTGGAATTCTATTGGTCGGCGCCGGACGGCTCGTCCCTTCTCGCTATGCACCAGGCACGGTTCTACAACAACGCGGCGTTTCTTGGATACCGGATCCCGTGGGGCGATCCCGAGCAAATGGTGCTCGACCGACAACTGGCCATGCAGCAGATCGAAACCGCGTGCAGCGACCTGGCAAGCGCGACGCGGACGCACACGCTCTTGCTGAACAACGGGGTCGATCACTCGGAGCATCAGCCCGAACTTCCAAAATTGCTTGAGGCCGCGGCCGCGAAGTTCCCGCAATACAGGTTCCGCATTGCTTCGTTTGAAGACTATGCCAAGGCCGTCAAGCGCGACCTTGCTGGTGTCCGGCTCCCAAAGCATGAAGGCGAACTCATCTACCGTTACGGGGACATGCTCCACGGCGTCTACTCGACGCGGATGTACCTCAAGATGGCGAACCAGCAATCCCAGGACTTGCTCGAAAAGGCGGCCGAACCGCTCTCGGCCCTGGCCTGGTTTACCAAGAGCGGCGAGTATCCGCGCGAGTTACTTTGGTACGCGTGGCGCGAGCTTCTCAAGTGTCACCCGCACGCTGACATCTGCGGATGCAGCGGCGACCAGGTGCATGATGATATGGAGCATCGCTTCGGCGTGGTGAAGCAGGTGGGCTCCTGGATTACCCGCAATGCCCTGCGCGCCATTGGCCGTAATCTCGACCACTCAAAGCAAGACGGGATTCCCGTGATGGTATTCAACCCGCTTGGCTTCGCGCGTAACGAGACGGTGGCAGTGGAGATTGACCTGTCCCGCGCGCGCGAGCCGTGGAAGTACTTTGCCCTGTTCGATGAACGCGGCCGGGAAGTTGCGTATGAACTTCTGCGCAGTGAAGACCGCGCCTGGCTCGAGACCCTCAAAGGTTTCGATGTGAGGAGGCACACGGTCCGGCTTCAACTCGAGCTGCCGCCCTTGGGATATCGCACGTTGTACGTCCGCGAGGGACGGCCCGGGAAGATGCCTCAGATCCCCAAAGGGGTGGTCATCGGGGACCGGACTTTTGAGAATGCATTCTACAAACTCTCAATTGCCGCCGGCGGTTCAATCGGCTTGTACGACAAGCGCTCCAAGATGCGCTACAAGGACCTCATGGTGTTCGAAGACATGGAGGACTGCGGCGACGTCTACAACTGGTCCTACCTTCCCAAGGGTTCCCAGACGCTGACTACCGCCGGCAAGCGTGCCACTGTCAAGCGCGTCCACCGTGACGCGTTCTCGGCAACGTGGCGCATTGCTCATACCCTTCGGGTGCCGCGCAGCCTGAATGCCAATCGAAGTGCCCGCGCCAGGGAAACGGTCACACTCGCTATCGTCTCGGAGGTGACTTGCTACGCCGATTCCCCGCGCATCGATGTCGTCACGAGGGTGGAAAACACCGCCGAAGACCACCGCCTGCGCGTGCTTTTCCCCACGGGGATTGCAACTGATGCCGTGAGCGTTGACGGTCATTACGCCGTGATTGAACGCCCGGTGGCCTTGCCTCCGCGGCGTGGCAACATGCCTCCGTATCCGACCCAGCACCAGGGCAGGTTCGTTGATTTGAGCGACGGGAAGAAGGGGTTTGCCGTCATCAACAAGGGTATGCCTGAGTTTGAAGTGATCAGCAAGGGCGCCCGGCGCACGCTTGCGTTGACCTTGTTTCGCAGCGTGGGGTGGCTCAGCCGCGAGGATTTCCCGACGCGGCCCGGACACACCGGACCTCCCATCGACACCCCCGGCGCGCAGTGTCTGCGTCACATGGAGTTCCGGTACGCCTTCATGGCCCATCCGGGTGATTGGACCCGTGTGATGAGCGAAGCGCTTGCCCATAACTTCGGCATCCTGGCCACGCGCTGCGACATCCACGGGGGAACTGTTCCGCAAGAAGTGGGCTTCATGAAGAACGATGCGTTCATGTGCGGTCAACCGGTTCGTCCCTTACCGCGAGAAGGCGTCCTTCCGGACCGGGGCAGCTTTATCGACATTGGCAGTACGAAAGCAGTGTTGAGCGCAGTCAAGAAATGCGAGAGCCGCAACAGCTTGATCATCCGCTTCTATAATCCCGGCGGGGAGACGGTGAAAGGCAGCATCAAAGCACTGCGGCCGATTCGGCAAGCCTTTCTGACCAACTTGAACGAGCAGAGGCTGAAGCGCGCGCGCGTGGTAAAGGGTGAGGTTCCTTACACCTGCGGCCCCAGAAAGGTGATCACGATTGAGATCGTGTGAAGAAAGATACGAGAGTTATGGGGAGTATGGGGATTATGGGATGGTCACGGGCACACGACGTGTCGCTCACTTCAGGGCGGGCTACTGCCGGATGACCGTCTCGAAAACGTAATCGAGGACTTCCAGAATACGGTTCTCGTGCTCCGGTGTCAGGCGGCTCGGGACGTTGATCCCCACGCACGAGACCAGCGCCTCGTCCAGGACGGGCAGGGTGCCTCTCTCATAGCAGTATGCCTTGTGGAAGGCGTTGTTTGCGCAGTTCCAAGGGCAACCGTTGTTCATGGGCAATTTCTCGATCAGCGGCAGTATGTTGTAGTAGACGTGCACCTCGAAATCGTGCAGGAACCAGGGGTGCAGTCCCCATTCATTGAGCGCCGCCGCGACGGCGCGACCCTTCGCGATCTTTCGCTCGTCGTCCAGCGGCCTGTCCGGCAATCGCCAAATGCAGTAATACCCGGTGTCACCGGGACTCTCAGCATCCGCACGGGCTCTGGGTGTCAGCCCCAGATCCATGATGTGTTGCTCGAATCGGGAGTGACTCCGGCGCATCTGGGCGAGAATCGCGTCGAGCTTTCGCAACTGCACCCGCGCAATGGCCCCTTGCAGTTCCGTCATGCGGCGTCCATGCCCCCACCCCAGCGGCACGTCGCCATACCAGTTCTGCGCGGGTTCACGGTCTTTGGCGTACCCGACATTGTGCAGGGCTTCGATACGCCGGTGCAGATCGGGATCCCGCGTGACGATCATCCCGCCCTCACCCGCCGTGATGTCCTTGTTGATTTGAAGGCTGAAGATGCCGATATTACCAAAGGTGCCGACGCGGTGAATTGCGTCGGGGCCGGAGGCGGTTATAGACCCCGGAACACCGCGGGCATGAGCGCCCAAGGACTGCGCGCAGTCTTCCAGCACGCGCACGGGTTCAAGGCCGGCCGCAATCCGCTCCGCATTGATCTCACGCACCGTGGACATGATGGCGCCGATCCGGGCACACCCACCGAGCATGGGCACTGGCATGATGACCTTGGTTCGCGGCGTGATTGCCTTGCGAAGTGCCGCTGGATCCATGTTCAGGGTGTCGTCCGAGTCTACGAGGACGGGAATGGCGCGATTTCGGATGATGGCCGAAATGCTGGCGATCCACATGAACCCCTGCACAACCACCTCATCACCGCAGCCGACGCCCAGGGCGTCGAGTGCGACTTCCAGCGCGCCCGTCCCGGAGTTGACGGCAGTGACGCGGATGCCGCTGGTGTCCGGCCACGGGGCTCCAGGGGTGCTGGCGAGAAAGCGGGCGAATTCCTCTTCAAACTGCCGGACTTCGTAATTACACTCAGGTCCATAGTAGCGAAAAGGCGATTGCCTCCTGATGACCTGCGTGATGGCCTCGATTTCCGAGTCGTCATACCAGATCGCCCCCGGAAATTCGCCGGGCAAAGAGAATCGTTGAGGCTTGTTCATGGACATACTTCCTGTGGCGCAGGCAGACCCAGAAGCTTTAGACTGATACACACGCGATACGTGAGTGGAAGTGTACGGCAGGTGCTTCACAACGTGCAAGGGGGGGGCCGGGCAGTCCCGGTCAACCGCATAGGAGTCGGGATGAAAATCAAAGTCTTGCTAGCCTTCGTCGTATGTTGCGTTCTAAGCTCGGGATCTGCGTTTGCCGCCGATACGAAAACAACGACAATGCAGTCCATTCCCCTAACACATACTTCATCTTCGCTGCAATTGAATGTCGAGGCGGACCGCGAGTCCGCGCGGCTGACACAAATGGGATGGGACACGGAAGGCACCAAACGCGCGGGGATCAACCTGCTCAAAGCACCCGTTGAACCACGCTTGCTTAAAGGCGATTCCGTAGTAGCCGCGCAGACTCGCGTGGAGACGCCAAACGCGGAAACGGTGCGCTACACGCACGCTCTGCCGAGTGAGACTTGGATTGCATGGGAAATCTTCGTCGGGGCAGACGGGTTGCGCATGCAGGTCTCGTCGAGCGGGGATGTCTCGAAAGACGCGGACAAGGTGCAACTGGGATTTCCTTTTGAGCCAACAACGGCAGTCACCTGTGTCATCAGCAACAACTGGACAGAAGATGGCAAGTTCCTGCTCCCCGCCATCCTGAACGCGCCCGACCTCGGCCAGATGCTGCTCACGCACACGGGCGAGGGCCATCCCGAAGGCCGGATCGAAGGAAACCGGAAGGAACGCTGGGTCACGGTCACCCTGGAGCTTTCGATTCCTCCTGAGGGTATTGCATCCACATTGGCATTCACTCCCGTGGTGTTGCCCAAACCCGCGGGGTTTGCCGACGACCGGCAATGGCAGGCTGCGCGCAGGGGATGGTTCAACTTGATTCAATTGAGCTGCGGGGCATCCGGAGGAAGCAATGAGGTGATCGGCGTGTGGGCCAACAACGTGCTTAGCGATCCCGTCAGCAGCGTCCTGTACATGCTCGTGGATGCGACGCTGCTTGTGCCCGAGCTGGCGCCGGGCGTCTCAATGCCTCCCATTCTGCGGCGCTCGGTGGAGTACTGGCTCGATCACAAGACCAATGAAGACGGGCTCATTGCTTACACGGCCCGCGGTACCGCCGGACGGGAAGCCGAGAGCGAACAGGAAGGTAATCCGGCCGACAGCCAGAATGTGATGGATGCGAATCCGTCGGTCTTGATCGGCGCGTGGGGCTATGTGAAAGCCACGGATGATATCGAGTGGCTCAAGGGACGCATCAAGGATCTGGAGTCTATCTCATCCTATTTGGAACGGCGCGATATCGATGGCGATGGCCTGGTGGAATCCAAGCAGAGTGGAAACAGCGGGTCGCGGCCTCCGCGCAATCCAGATTGCGCCTGGGACTGCTACACCAGCGGGCATAAGAATGCCTATGTGAACACGCTGGTGTACCGGGCGTGGCGAGGCATGGCTGATCTGGAAAAGAGATTGGGCCGCACGGAACAGGAGCGCCACTATCAGCAGCAGGCCGATCAACTGAAAGCAGCGTTTCTGCCCGCGTTCTACAACCCTGAAACGGGGTGGCTGGGGTTCTGGAGGAGCCGGGACGGCGTGCTTCACGACATCTACTCCGATGCGCCGACCAGCTTCGCTATCAACTACGGGCTTATCGAAAAGGAGAAGGGCAGGGAGATGCTGGGGCGCTTCTGGAGCGCGCTGAAGGAGACAGGGTTCACACGCTTCGATCTGGGCACGCCCGTTTCCCTTCGCCCCATCCCACGCGAAGAGATGGAAGCATACTTCGAGTTTCAGCAATTCCTGAACGGCGGCTGCTGCGTGAGCAACACTTCGTACCTGCTCAATGCGCTGTACATAACCGGCATGACGGCTGAGGCCGGCACCATCATGGAGGCCATGCTCAAGCGGCAGCAGGATGGCGTCTTTCCAAACGGCGGGGGATTCCAGAACGGTTTTGTCGATCGCATGGGCGCGGGGGCGGAAGTGTTCGACTGGAGCGGGAACCCCGCCGGATACGAAGGCCATCTCGTCTACTGTTGGGCCTTCCTGCAGTCCATGATACTGCGCGAGCCGGCCCTGCGCGAGGTCGTCTACGAGGGCTGCTTTTAGCGGCATGTCCTCCCGCAGGAATCAACCGGAATCGATTCCGTGAATGCTTCGCCTTGTCCTCTTGTGATACGCTTTGTTTCCATTTGCGGTCACGAAAGAGGGAGAGGTCCCATGGGAGTTTCCAGCACGGCGCCTCGCGTCACGCTTATCGGCAGCGGCATGATCACCCAGGTGCAGATCCTGCCATCGATATACCAGCTTCAGCGGCTTGGCGTGGTTGGTGATATCCACATCTGCGACGCGCGCGCCCGTTTTCTCAAGAATCTCGCGGAGAATGAGCCGCTTCGGAAGGCCTTTCCGGGTCAAGGATTCACGGCTCATCCCGATCCCGCGTCCACGGCGCTCGATGATACGAATACGGAGGCTTTCAAACAGGTGCTGGCGGCGGCGCCCAAGGGCAGCGTGGCCGTCATTGCCGTACCCGATCAATTCCATTACCCCATCCTGAAAGAGGCGCTGCTCAACGATCTCCACGTGTGCATCGTAAAGCCGCTGGTTTTGAAGTTCGCGCAGGCGGAGGAGATTGCCGAATTGGCTTACAGGCGCGGCTTGGTCGTCGGCGTCGAATATCACAAACGCTTCGATCACCGTGCGCTGATGGCGCGGCGCGCCTATAGAAACGGCAGATTCGGGGAGTTCCGCTTGGCGCAGGCCCAAATGATCGAGCCGCGCTATTACTACCACTCGAACTTCCAGAACTGGTGCACGGTAGAGAACAGCGACATGTTCACCTACGTGGGCTGCCATTACGTCGATCAGGTGGCCTTCATCACGGGACTGCGCCCGGTGCGCGTCAGCGTGTACGGCATTGTCGAGGAGTACCCCAACGGTAACAATGGCTTCCTCTGGACGGATGGGCGTATCATCTGGGAGAACGGGGCCTGCCTCAGCGTCGTGGATGCAATGGGGTATCCCGACCGGGCTGCGGGCGGCAATTACCAGGGCCTCGCCATGTGGGGCAAAGGGCCCGATGACGCGACGCTCATCTTCCACTCGGATCAGTATCGCGGGCTTAAGTATGGCTACACCGAGGCGGGCACGGACCCCGGGGATACCGTGTATGCCGAGCCCAATCCCGATTACTTTCAGCTCCTCGACATCGGCGGAGGCGGCCTGACGCCGGTGGGCTACGGCTATCGCAGCATCGAGTACATCGTGCAGGCGTGCCGCAAGGCCGGCGCGATGGAGAGCATCGATGACCGGCGCGCCTTTATCAGACAGCTTGACGAGGAAGGCATCATGGCCACGCCTGCCAACAGCAGCTACAACGAGTTGGTCATCGAAGCGGGACGAAAGAGCATTCTGTCTGGGGGCCGCGAGGTCGAGATTCACTACGGCCCCGATGCGCACGTCGAGTTCCGGCACTACGACTAAAGTCCCGGTGCCGAGAACGGAGCGAGCAAATCCGAGCTCTTCTGGAGAGAAATCCTATGAGTGCGTTCGTTTCCGCGCTTGTGGTCTCGACCTTTCTGTGCGCAAATCCCGCGCTTGAGGCAGCGCCCGGCGCGCTCGGCGGCGTCACGCTGTATAATCCGACGCCGTGGCAGGGGCCCGCGTTGGCGGAAGTGCCCACGGGCCGTATCGCCGCGCCAGGCCTCATCGATTGGGAGAACGTGCGCCTCCTTGTGGATGGCAGGGAGGCCCCGTTTCTTATCCGCGAAGGCCGCGCGCATTGGCAGGCGCAATTGCGGTCTCCAGCGTTGCCGCCACGCGCGGAAGACCTGCTGGTCTTCTGGTGCGCCGTTCCTCCGGGGTCCTGGGCCCGTGTGGATGTTGTGTCAGGTGCGCCCTCTTCGTCGGCTGCGATCGAACGGACGGACTCGGCTCTGAAGGTCAATTATGAGCATGTCCAAGCTGTCCTCGATGCGTCGACGGGCATGCTCACCAGCCTGCACATCTACGGCACGCCACTCCTCAGCGAGCCCATGTCCGCAACCTTCAACCACGTTGACACGAATAGCTTCGCAACTACTGGCGCGATTGGGCCAGGCTATCTTCCCTTTTCTGTTGAGTTTCAACGTGGCGCCGCCCTGCCGTCCCTCGCCGCGCTTGCCTCGGTCGCATCTACCCCGGCCATGACCGAGGTGAACTTTGTTCTGACACCGGAAGGCGGCCCGGCCATGGGCCTGACCTATCGCATTCACGCCGCGGGGCTAGTCGAGATTGTCGCGGACGAGCGGCCCTGGCAGGGTGCCAGCCCTTGGCTAAACGCGGCGGCGCAGTTTTCCTTGCGAATGGCCGGAGTTGTCGAGCCGCTTCCGTATCACGAAGAGCGCATGCCGTTCTACGGATTCAAGGACTACAACGGGGCGTTCGATCAGACCGCGCAGCACATCACGTTGGGCGAGACGCACATAATCGCACTGGGCGAAGAGACCGTGAACGGGCGCCGCTGGCAGCGCAGACTCTTTGCGTGGGCCGGCACGCAGGAAGCTTCGGTGACGAATGCGGTCGAGATATTGGACGAAGGGCTGATTGTGCTCCCGGTTCCCCTGTGCTCCAAGCCTGTCGGGGATGCAGTCAAGCTGGAGTTTCCGCCAGAGGCCAAGACCATAGCCGGTCTGCTGTCGGATGTGCTGGCAGCCCACGGCGTGACGGTCAGCGAAAACGCCGCGGCAAGTATCCGGCTTGAGATTGGCGAGGATCCCGGAATGGCCATCGACGTGGACGGATTCGAGATCCGCGCATCGGAACAGGACGTCATCATCCATTCGACGAACCTGCTCGGCCTTCATCGCGCGGTGAGAGCCATTGCAGCGCATGCAAAGCGACACGAGCTGAAATCTGGCTTGCCGCTGATTGCTGAGAATCCGGTTGTTCCCCTGCGAGGCGGCGGTTTCGGCGGCGGCAACTTCGAGGTTGATTTCCCTTACGGCTCGGATGAGAACTGGCAGCGGGTTTTCGATGGTCTGCTGGATTCGGGAATGAACGTCTTCTGGTGTCTCGGCATGTGGAGCAATTGGAAGTTCCCGATTACCTACAAGTACATACCGGAACTCCAATCCGATTCGCCGGAAGCCTACGATGAATCCTCCGGCGTGCTCTTTCCGGAAGCCGCGCAGCACCGCGAGCATGCGCTTCGATTGCTGGAGTACCTGCACGCGCGTGGAGCGCCGGTCTACCTGTGGCTTCCAATTGGGTGCGTGCCCACGACCTTTCTCGACCGCTATCCGGAAGCCTTGAAGCCCGGCTCCGTGGAGGAATTCTGGGGCCGCCCAAAAGGAACGCCCTGTTTCACCCATCCCATGTATCATGCGTACCTCAATGCCTTTCTCCGCGAACTCGTCGAGACCTACGCCTTGGATGGCGTCGTGTTGGTGCGCGATGACAACGGCGGCGTTTGCGACTGCGAACGATGCAAGGCCTTCGTGGCGGATTCCCGCACGAAGAGCGCGGTGTGGGAGCAATACCTGCAGATATACGACACGTTGCGGCGGCTGGGGTTCAAGGGCGCGATCGGCGTGTATCCCTATTTCGATGGATACACCCCCGCGCTCGATCCGTTGCTGCCCGAAGATATGATCGTGGCGGGTCATGGCGCTTCGCTTGCCGCGCTCGCGCGGCGCCACGGCCGCGTCGGCCACATGCCGGACACGTGGCTGGACAATCTCTACACAAACTTCCGGCTTCCCTCGACTCCGAGGGTACGCCGCCTGCTCGCGGACCGGGGCACGTTTTGGATCGGGGGCGCGTATTGCGGCACCGAGCTGCCATGGGAAGGGCTCGGCTACTTCGGCTGGGAGCCAACCGCGACGGCGAATTCGTTACGCTATCATTGGGGCGAACGCACGTTCGGACCGGAGGCCGCGCTCTCGTTTGTTGCATTGAATGATGCCTACGAGGCGATGTGGGATATCAACGCGAGGTACCTGATTCCCAATGTATGGGGGCAATTGCCGCCGGAAGAACGCGAGCGCATCACGCGTGACGCCATGCACGGCCTTGCTCTGTTCGCGGAACGCTTCGCTATGTTACGCAAAAACGTGGAAGAAGAAAAGCACGCGACTTGGCTGTCCCACCTGGAACTCTGGCCCGTCTTCTTCGAATACCACTTGCGCCGCATGGGACGCTTCGCGGAAATCTCCGATCTCGTGAAGTCACACCGGGACGCCATCGACGCGGGTGGAAGGCTGCCTGAGGATGTCCGCTCGAACGTGCTCTCCAAGTATGCTGAAACCTATGAGTGGGCGGAGCGCTACCGCGGCGCGCTTGCCGCTGCGCCCGGCGACATGCTTGCCAGTACTCGCAACATGACCATGCCCTATAAGGAGTGGATGTCGGGATGCGATGGCTGGCTCGATCCACTGCTCGAGCGCCCGCAGTTTCGCGGGACCATGGAAATCCCGGAGGTGACTGCAGATGCTGGGCAGCCGTTCACGGTGCATGTCTCGCTTCACAACACGGGTATCTGTCCCTGGGTCGAGAAGGCGGAGCAGGTTGTCGAATTCTCGAAGGAGGGACAAGAACTAGGCCTGCCTGCGCGTTGGGTGCTGACCGGTGAACCCATTGCGCCCGGCGATCAACGCGAGCTGACATTTGAAGGCAAGGCCCCGGCAGGACCCGGAAGCGCTCAAGTGGCTATCGCGTTCTACAATCCGTTCCGCGCCCCAACGAAGATTGTCGAGAAGACCTTCAAGATCACCTGGGAAAGCAAGTGAGCGCCCCATATCCGGAAACCACATCGCACGGCGGAGCCGCATTCTGGTACTGCCTCGCTCGCCGAGCGCGGCAGCACAGCGCCTCGTTCAAGTGTCTGAAGCAACGGATCAAGCAGCACTTGCACTCGGCGGCGTGTGTGGTCAAATGAACATTGATTGCCCGATTGCTGAGGGCAGTCTTGTGCTGCCGCGCTCGGCGAGCGAGGCAGTACTTTGGAGGCTACATCAACGCTGGTTTCCTCATTGATGCTACCTGCTTGGCTTTGCGGCATTGCCCTGCCACGCCGTGCACCTACGGCATCGGTAAGATAAACTCCTGCGGTCCGTCGAGCGTCATTTCTCGCGGCGCGGCGTTGGGCATACTGATGCGGATCGCGCTGCGACCATTAAGATAAAGATGCAGGTTTCCCGCATCGCGCTCAACGATGACATGAACGGGCGATGCGGATTCTATCTGAATGGGGATGCGTTCAATGACTGCGCATTCACTCTCATCAAGCGAAACCTGCGTGCGCACGGATTCAGCATCCACGGCAGTGACGAATCCAGCGCGGATCGGATGGCCGCGCCCGTCGTAGCGGTAGGCCACGTGAAGATCCCGATTACCGTCCCAACCGTAGATGCCGCTGTGCATCGTGACGAGGCGCTCCTTCCCCTTGACGTATCCGGCGTGAACTTCCTGCACGGTGATCGGATACATGCGTTTCGGGGCCGATTCATACGCCAGTCTCGCCGGTTCGTTGTAATAAAAGTACAAATTGCCCCAGCGCAGCTTGTTCAAGACATCTTTGTAGACGCCTTCTTCCGAGGAGCACACCGCGGGGTCACCCAGCGTGACGGGAGTGGGGAGGAGGGCGACATCAGGCCCTTCCGTAACTTCCTTGTCAGTGATTACCGGTAGCGCGCAGAGCGAACGCGTGGGAACGACGCCGTTGGCAATGACCACGCCTCCTTTGCTCCAGATCTTTCGGCACCAAGCAGCCATGGCATCCTGGGTGATCAGGATGACCGAGGCCTTCCTGCGTGTGATGAGATGTGTCGAGGGATCGATATCGGCGCTGTGGCCGTCCCATCGATCGTAGGTGTATTCAGCGCCGTAGCCGAAGAGGAATCCGTCCGAGAACACACCCTCGGCCCCCATCTCATCCATCATGACGTCAACGCTATCGAGAAGGGCCTTGCCAAAGCTGTTTTCCAACGTTGGGTAGAAGATCCACCAGCGCCAGTTGTCCGCAACCCTTTCAGCCGAAAAGTACGAGCCGTTCGTGTACTCGTAGGGATAGACCACTTGACTGCCGTCAGGGCCGACGACCTTCGAGTCCGGGAAGCGCTCTTCCGGCCGGTTCGTCGCATAGAGTTGGTGGGCTACATGAAACATACCCTTGGCCTCGGGCCGCACGGCAGCGAGGGCATCCATCATTGCGCGGACCTGCTTGCGCTCCCGGGGGAATTCCGTGAACTCGATGCCCTCGACCGAAACCGAGGGGTCGTCCGTGCACCACGATAGGCAGGCAAGCGTGACGTATCTCGGTTCGCGCAGGGCGAAGTAGTCAGGGCCGGGCACGAGAGACGCGTCGCGTTTGCTCTGCGATCCCTGCAAGAACGCAAGGCCGCCCTCGATGGTGACTTCATTGCGGTGCTCGTCGCGGCGAATGGCGTTGACGAAGTCGTAGTAGTCGCCGGTTGCGTTGGCATAGACGGCCCACTCCAGGGTGTACGAAGCGCCCGCGTCAAGCGCGAACTCCCGCGAATAGAGGTCCACCCAGGTTTGGCCATCCGTCGCGCCGCGGCTCTGGACAATGTAGACATCGTCCAGGGCCACGAGACCCGCGCCGAATCCCGGTTTCACAAGAAACACGTTGGGGCAGAATTTCAGAGGGCGATCATCCACAGGGCGAACGGTTTCCTTCGCCGCCACGAGCGCCTTCTCGAAAGTCCCGTCTGTGGCGGTGAGCCTGTTGTGAAAGACGAGTCCCAGCGGTTCCGAGGTGAGATTGGTGATCGTGTCTGTGACCACGACCCGGCCCGGCCCCGGATGCAACGCGCGCGCCACCGCGTAGTACTGGCCATGCGCCTCAACGTTGTGCCCATCGGGTGAAACGGTCTTCCATTGCGGTTCGCCGCCCGTATCGGCGGAACCAACACATTTCAGCCAGTTCTCGCCGCCATTCGGTATCGAGAAGGAAGTCTCGAGCGCGAACCGCGTTTCACCCGCGATAACATAGGTTCCGCCGCCGGGCGAAGCCTCAATGCGGCATTCGAGTGGCGGCGGCCCCGCTGAAAGCGGCGCCAGCGTTGACTCCGCAGGGGAAGGTACCACCGGATCGGGCTCGGGAAAGCGAAAAGGAACGGAGGCCTGCGCGGTCCGTGCCGAACCGGTCAACTCGGCGCGCAACTCGTATTCACCATGCGTCAGCCCATCCAGCGAGAACGCGTATAAGCCGCAGCCTGCGCGAGGGATCTCGGAAACCGTTTGCGACGCCAGGACCTCGCCGTCCCGGCGCGCCATAGCCACGTGCACCGCCTCACCGGCGGTCAACGGCATTACGCCGAGAAACGCCACCTCGGCGCGCGCCTCCTTGTCGTCGTAGTAGATATACGGCTTGAGCGACAACTGCCCCGCGTGAGCACCGGTTTTCCCGTAACGTTCCGCGCCGCGCCAGTAGCGTTCCGCAATCTCGTTTGCCGCGATGGCGCGGTTCAACAGCGTTACCTCGAAAATAGTTCCGCGGAAGGACTGGCCCGGGCTGCTGATACGAAACGGCGCTGTGCCGAATTCCTGGGGCCGCACCGTCAGCGTTGCGTCAGGAAGTCCATTGACGTAGATGGTTGCCGAGTCGCCTTGGCGGACCACTGCAACAAAGTGTGCCTCGCGGTTGGGAAGAACCGTCGCGCCAAAAGCGTATTGGTCCACCCCGGCCTGACTCTCGCGGTACGTGATTCGCGATGTCCCTCCATCGATGCGCAGCACGAACCCTTCCGCCCGGTAGCTTTCACAATCGACAATGGTCCAGTTGGTGGCCTCGTCGGGGTACGGCGACGCATCCAGGCGTACCCAGGCGAGGATTGTGGAGTCCCCCGAAATCTTCAGTGCGCGATTGTCGCCG